>CAZUUO010000020.1:0-10566 GCA_964622665.1 uncultured Gammaproteobacteria bacterium
GAGAATATCGTGTTCCATACGATGAATTGTTCAACAAACAGTGTACCACACAATTGCTCATTTGTTTTCTTTTATATGTGGATGATAACTTTTCTCTTGTGAAATAGAGGGGGGTAGTAGGAAAGGTGAATAATTTTTTTGAGAATTTAAAATTTGAAATCCAACTAGTTCATCATCTATGTGTAATTTTATTTCCATTGATGTCGATGTGATATCTATTTCCATTTTGTACTACTTCTGTTCGTCCGTTTCTAAAATCTTCTATTTTATTGTATTCCTCATTATTCAATCTACTCCCATCTTCGGTAATAAAATGCCACTTATTTCCTTGTTGTACTGGTGCTCGTCCGTTGGAGAAATTTCCTAATTCATCATACACCTCATTATTCAATCTACTCCCATCTTCGGTAATGAAATGCCACTTATTTCCTTGTTGTACTGGTGCTCGTCCGTTGGAGAATTCCAATGCGTCATCATAAACATCATTATTCAATCTGCTCCCATCTTCGGTAATGAAATGAAATTTGTTTCCTTGTTGTACTGGTGCTCGTCCGTTGGAGAATTCCAATGCGTCATCATAAACATCATTATTCAATCTGCTCCCATCTTCGGTAATGAAATGAAATTTGTTTCCTTGTTGTACTCTTGCTCGTCCATTGGAGAAACTTCCGCACCACTCATACACCTCACCATTTAATCTATTCCCATCTTCTTTTATAAAATGCCACTTGTTTCCATGTTGTACTGGTGCCAGTCCGTTGGAGAAAACTCCCGCATCCTCATACTCCTCATTATTCAATCTACCCCCATCTTCTTTTATAAAATGCCATTTTTTTCTTTGTTGTATTCTCGCTCGTCCGTTGGAGAAATTTCCACACCATGCGTACTCTTCATTATTCAATCTCTCTCCATTTTTGGTAATGTAATGCCACTTGTCTCCTTGTTTTACTGCTGCTTGTCCGTTGGAGAATTCCGAAGCATCCTCATACTCCTCATTATTCAATCTACCCCCATCTTCTTTTATAAAATGCCATTTTTTTCTTTGTTGTATTCTCGCTCGTCCGTTGGAGAAATTTCCACACCATGCGTACTCTTCATTATTCAATCTCTCTCCATTTTTGGTAATGTAATGCCACTTGTCTCCTTGTTTTACTGCTGCTTGTCCGTTGGAGAATTCCGAAGCATCCTCATACTCCTTACTATTTAACCGTTCTCCTTGTTTATTAATGTAGAAATATTTTCCGTTCCAATCTTTAGCGACCGCATATCCTTCACTAAATATTCTTACTTCTTGTAGGTTTAATCTTTCTCGCAGTATTGCACTGAGTTTATATTCTTCACTTTCGTGGATTTCAAAATATCTTTCTAATTCTCCCACTTTCTTTTTTTGTGTTTGTAGTTCTTTTTGAAGTATATTAAGATCCGTCTCTTTATTTTTGAGATTGCGTACGGTATTTTTAATTTTTCCAAGGGCTGTCAGTTGTGCGTGGATGTTGGTGCAGGACATAGTGGGTATAGTATATCATGATGTAAGTGGGAGATGGAAATATTGTTGATGTGGTAATTTTGAAAGATGGTGATTGCGGTTTCTCTTTTTTTTTGTTACGATTTGGGTATTCCTGATTAACCTATTTTTATGTCAGTTTTTCATGCATACGATGTTCGCGGTTTGATTGATAGTGAAATTACACCTCAACTTGCGTATAAAATTGGTGTTGCGATGGCTCGGTTCACAAATGCAGCTCAATTTGTAGTAGGTCGCGACATGCGTGATTCGAGTATTCCCTTTGCTGATTGTTTGTGCCGTGGATTGGCAAGTAACGGTGCAAAAATTATTGATATCGGATTGTGTTCAACACCGTTGTTTTATTTTGCAGTAACGACCTACAAAACGGCGGGTGTTATGGTGACCGCGTCACATAATCCTGCTGAGTATAATGGGTTTAAGTTGATGAATGTGGATTTGTTACCGATTGGTGAGGATAGCGGTATTCGGGTGATTGAAAAGATGGTGGGGGAAATGGGTGATGAAGAGGTTGTTGTTCCTGTTGTTGTAGAAAAAGTGGATGTATTGTCTGCGTATATTGCAAAAGTTAACACGTTGGTACCGTTTCAAACGATTGCCCCGATGTCGGTGGTGGTTGATGCTGGAAATGGAATGGGTGGATATGTAGGGAATGCTTTTTTTGATGCATTACCGGTGACTACAGAAAAAATATATTTTGAGTTGGATGGAAGTTTTCCTAATCATGAAGCAAATCCTATAAAATTTGAAACATTGCGTGTGTTGTCAGCAACAGTTGTTGCGCGGGGGGCGACGCTCGGTATTGCGTATGATGGCGATGCTGATCGTGTCGGGTTTGTAGATGAAAAGGGAACTCCCTTGTCGGGAGATATTGTCGCGACTTTATTGGCACGCGAAATGTTGCGTTTGCATCCAAGGTCACTCGTGCTTGGTGATGTTCGTTGTACGCATGCGTATCAAGATGAAGTTGAAATGTTGGGTGGGAAATATGGAATGAGTAAAGTTGGTCATGCGCATATTAAAAATCAGATGGCAAAAGAAGGTGCTGTGTTTGCGGGTGAACTTTCGGCGCATTATTATTTTGGTGAATTTGTGAGAAATGAATCGCCAGAATTTGCTATTGCGTTATTGATGGCAATGGTGACGCGTGAACAAAAACCGTTGTCGGAGATTGTCGCAGAAGTGACCCACTACGCTCACTCAGAAGAAATTAATTTTTCTGTGGTAGATAAACAAAGTATTTTAGATGCGTTGTTGCAGCGATATCAGGATGGGGAAATATATAAACTTGATGGAGTGAAAATTGTATTTGCTAATTGGTGGTGTAGTGTACGCGCATCCAATACTGAAAATAAATTGCGGTTAGTAGTTGAAGCTGATACGCAGGAATTATTACAAGAAAAAATTACTGAAGTTTCAGGAGTGATTACGGGGTTGGGATGATGATACCTGTTTTGTATAATCTGTGAACAAGTGTGTTCATGTTTTGTGATATACTACTTCGTATACACTATGAAGTATTTCATTTCACTTTTTTTGAGTATTTTTTTACTCATGCCTATTTCCACATTGGCAGCAACTGATTCGTACGTGGGAACAACATTTAAAACGGGAACAAAAAGTTATGCGGTAGTGACTCCTGAAGGAGAGGTGGTGATGGGAAAAAATATTTCAGCACCATTACCGATTGCATCACTGACTAAATTAATGAGCGCGATGGTGTTACTTGATAATGGATTGAATTTTGATGGGGTGGTGGCTTATGACAAGGATAAGCACTACGCCTATCGTAATTACATGAATTTCGCACAAGGCGATGAAATTGCGGTGCGCGATTTGTGGTATTCCATGTTGACAGGATCGATGAATATTCCGGTGCGCATGATGGTTGATTATGAAGGGTTTGGTGATGAACAATTTGTAGAGATGATGAATGAAAAGGCTCGTAGTTTGGGATTGACGGCAACCACGTATTTTGATGTGTCGGGTCTTGATGAACGCAATGTTTCCAATGCATTTGAAATTTCTCGTATTTTACATGCCGCACTGCAATATCCAGAAATTGCAGATGCATTATCACAATCTTCCTACTCATTTAGTGAGGTGATGAGTAATAACAAAACAGTGAATCATTATTTTACGCACACCAATGTATTGCTCCGCAAAAAAGTTCCTTTTGAAATCGTTGCAAGTAAAACGGGATACACCATTGAAGCGGGGCCTTGTATTGCAATGCAAGTCGTTAGTTCTGATAAAAAACCGTATATTGTAGTGACGCTCGGTGAAACAAATTATCGTAAACGATATTTAGAAATTCCTAAATTATTGTCAGCGACCGATCGGTATGTTGCTTCATTACCGGGTAAGGAATTTGCAATTGGCTGGTAGTTTTTCCTTGCTCACCTTTGTGTAATTTAGTACTATGAATCTGCTATGCAGATTCTTTTATTTATACTTGTTTTGGCGGTTTTGGTACTGTTTCATGAATGGGGACATTTTACGGCTGCTCGTAAATTAGGTGTGGGTGTTTTAGAATTTGGATTTGGATTTCCTCCACGATTATATGCAATTACCAAAAAGGGGATTGCGTATACGATTAATGCGTTGCCGCTTGGTGGTTTTGTACGATTGAAAGGTGAAGATGGAGAAAATACGGATCCAGATTCATTTTTAGTACAACCACGATGGAAGAAAGCGATTATTTTATTTGCCGGAGTATTCATGAATTGGATACTGGCGATTGTGCTATTTTCTACGGCAAATATTTTAGGAGTCACGCAAGTAATTAGTGATGAGACGGTTGGTGCACATAATGTTTCTATTACCGTCCTTGATGTTGTACCTGATGGACAAGCGCAAAAGGCGGGTTTACAAAAAGGAGATGAAATTGTGCGGGTTAATAATCGTGATGTGCAACCTATTTCATTGCCGGATGAAATTCAAGCCGCCTATGATGCGCAAAAACCAGTAACCCTGGAGATTAAGCGTGCGGCGGAATTGGTGACTGTATCGGTGACACCGACTGTACAGACCGATGCACAAAAAGCTACCGTTGGATTGTCTTATGCAAAAGTGGGTAATGTTTCGTATTCTTTTTTTGAAAGTGTCGGAGTTGCCGTGAAGGATACGTATCATATGTCAATTTCGGTTGCGCGGGGATTGTTTGATATGATTGCGGGTCTTGTGATGGGAAAAGGATTAGATGAAGGAGTTTCAGGACCTATTGGTATTGCACGGATGACCGGTGAAGTTGCGTCACGGGGGTTTGCAGAATTATTACAATTTATGGGTTTATTGTCCGTAAATTTGGCTGTCCTTAATTTATTGCCTTTTCCTTCTCTTGATGGGGGAAGACTCGTATTTGTGGGGATTGAGGCTGTAATTCGAAGAAAAATACCGACTCGTTTTGAGGGTTGGACACATGCGCTGGGGTTTGTAATACTAATGGTTGCAGTAGTTTTGATCTCGGTTCGGGATATTATGCATATTTGGTAATATGGAAAACTTGATACATGACACACGACAAGACGCGCTTTCAGCAATTGAAAAGGCTTATTCTCTTGAAGTTCTTGAAGAGTTGCGTGTTGAATTTTTGGGACGCAAAGGACGCGTGACAGAACTCTTAAAGAAGATGAAAGATTTTAGTGCTGAAGAAAAAAAGGAATGGGGTCCCGTTCTTCATGCCTTAAAAGAAGAGATTGAAAAAAAATTGGATGTGCGTATTGGTGAATTTGAAAAGGAAAAATTTGCGCAACTGGCCCAAACTGAATGGATTGATGTTACAAAACCATCAGGCATGTTACCCCACGGTTCTCGACATCTGGTTTCTCAAACGATTGATCAACTAATGGAAGTTTTTGGAAGAATTGGTTTTACCCGCTACAGCGCACCAGAAGTTGATTACGATTTTTTTGCGTTTGAAAGTTTGAATATGCCACCTACTCATCCGGCACGTGATGATTGGGAAACCTTTTTTATTGATGCGCCTGTTTCAAAAGAATTTGGTAAACAAGTGTTGACGCCACATACCAGCAACATGCAAGTGCGGGCGATGACTGAATTACCATTGCCACTACGACTCATTTCTATTGGTCGTGTGTATCGTCGTCAATCTGATGCGTCACATGTACCGATGTTTCATCAAGTGGAACTGCTTTCAGTGGGTGAAGATGTGACGTTGACCCAACTCAAGGGAACGATTGAATATTTTATGAAATCGTTTTTTGGGGAAAATCGTAAGTTGCGTTTTCGTCCTCACCATTTTAGATTTACGGAACCAAGTTTTGAAGTTGATATTGATTGTGATGTCTGTCATGGTGATGCGAGCGTTGGGTGCCGTGTTTGTAAAGAAGGTTGGTTGGAGTTGGGGGGAGCTGGTATGACACATCCAAATGTGTTGTTGGCTGCTGATGTTGATCCAAAACAATATCGCGCATTTGCGTTTGGATTTGGACTTGAACGCATCACGATGATGAAATCTGGTTTAAAGATTCCTGACATTCGTATGATTTACGAAAATGACATGAGATTTTTGAAACAGTTCTAATATGAATATTTTACTCCTTGCTATTGCGCAGTTGATGTACTCAATTTCTGACTTAGTGCAGAAGGTGAGTATGCAAAAAATTGGTTTTTCATTTGCATTGTTGAAACATCCGCCATTTGTACTGACCTGGGTTTTAACGTTTGGTGCATTGGTAACTCAAGTGTACGTGCTTTCGCGCTATGAGTTATCAAAAACCATGATTACTATCGGGGTATTTCACGCGATGTTTGCAACTATCTTAGGCGTTTACTTTTTGAAAGAAAAACTAACAACGCTCAATAGTGTGGGAATTGTCTTGTCGGTTGTTGCTGTTATACTCATAAACCTGAAAAAATAATATGAATTTTCTTTGTTCACATGCCTGGCTTGCTGAGAAATCAGGGGTTGATGTGGCAGCTCCTTCATTGGCAGCTACAATTAGTTTGTATGGACCTTCGGTAGAACGCTCACATTCGTATACTGATAAATTTGAGCACATGGTTATTGGTAAGATACTTGAAGTTGCGGCTCATCCAAATGCACAAAAATTGAAGAAGTGTAAAGTTTCTATAGGTAAAAAAGAGGTTGCTATTGTGTGTGGGGGAAGCAACGTGGTGGAAGGTATGCTTGCTATCGTTGCATTGCCGGGTGCAACAGTTTTGTGGCATGGACAAGGGGAACCTGTTGTTTTAGTTGAGGCTGAAATTCGGGGAGAAAAAAGTTTTGGTATGATGTGTGGTGCTGATGAAATTGGTTTATCATCATTATTTGCTCATGCAGAAGGAGAAATTGTAGACATGAGTTTTTTATCGGTAAAACCAGGAACATCATTGGCTGAGGCGTTACATTTGGTTGATACTATTTTTGATATTGAAGTTACTACCAATCGCGTTGACATGATGTGTGTAGAGGGGATTGCTCGTGAAACGGCAGCAATCTATAAAAAACCATTTGTCGCGGTGGAACCACCAGCGATTATTCCGGGAACAGAAAAACTTTCAGTGGTAAACAAAGAACCTACCTTATGTACCCGATATAGTGCGGTTGCTATGGATGTTGCGACTATTGCACAAAGTCCATTATGGATGCGCAGTCGTTTGATGAGCATGGGTATTTCACCGGTTAATAGTATTGTTGATATTGGTAATTATGTGATGTTGGAGATGGGGCAACCACTTCATGCGTTTGATGCTGATACCATGCAAGAAATTGTTATTCGCACTGCAAAAAAAGGTGAAAAAATGCTTGGTTTAGATGGGGTTATGTATGAATTTGAAGGGGGAGAAGTGGTGATTGCTAATAAACATGATATTGGAGCATTAGCGGGTATTATGGGATCTCGTGCCACCGGAATTAGTTTACAAACAAAGAAAATTATTTGGGAAACGGCAACGTTTGATGGCGTTGCTATTCGTAAAACCGCTCGTGCACATACGGTCTATTCAGAATCTCAAGCTCGTTTTGAAAAACAATTACCTACAGCATTAACTAAACGTGCGTTGGCTCGCGCGGTTGCCTTAACTCAAGAATTGGTTGGAGGAAAAGTGGTGAGTGAGGTGGTTGATGAGGATGAGGTATATATGCCACGGGTTATTTTGGTTGCTGTTGCTGACATTGAAAAAGTGCTTGGTGTTCCTTTTGATGTCGAAGCAATGCGTGAATCTTTAACCACTCTTGGTTTTGAAATTGCTGGAGAGGCGGTGTGGGAGGTTCGTGTACCATTTTGGCGCACTATTGATGTAACGGTTGCCGAAGATATTATTGAAGAAGTCGCTCGATTGGTTGGTTATCATACAATTCCGGGAGTATTACCACAGGGTGTTTCATTGGCTCCACAAAATCCGGTGTATACGATTGAGCAAAACATTGCACAAGTATTGTCACCCTTGGGTATTAATGAACAGTTATCATATTCCATGGTTTCTCAAAAAGAATTAGAAACTTGTGGTATTGATGGTGCTGCCTGTGTCACTATTGCAAATCCCTTGTCACATGATGGTGTGTATATGCGTCCGCGATTATTGCCATCATTGTTAACATCACTTGAACGTAACCAGACATTGGACGCAGTTCGTTTGTATGAGATGGCGCCAGTGTATCACGTTCAAAAAGGTTTACCTAAAGAAGAACGCATGTTGGGCGTTGTTATCCTTGATAAACAACAGGACCACGTATTTTTTGAAGCAAAACATATTGTTGAGGTTATTGGTAGCGCATTACATCTTCCTTTTTCTTTTGTTGTTCCAAAACAAGTAGACACCTTATTTCATGGCGGTCGTGTCGCGCAGGTAATGTGTGATGGTGTGGTGGTTGGTACGCTCGGTGAAGTACATCCACTCGTGTTGCAGAGAGCTGGTATTGAGCACCGTGTCACGTATATTGAATTATCAATTACTGCGTTGTCACATGCAACAACCACTCCTGTTCGCTTTACTCCTATTCCTCCATTTCCTGCAGTAAAACGTGATGTGGCATTCTTGGTGCCTGTTCATGAGACGTTTGAAAAAATGTCGGCAGTTATAAAACACGTTGATGAGCGAGTGGTACATGTTGAACAATTTGATGAGTATCAAGGTAAAGGGGTTCCCGAAGGTAAAAAGAGTGTTGCATTTCATGTAATGTATCAAGATATTAGTAAAACATTGACTGCTGATGAAGCAGACGCCTTGCATGCTCGATTGTTTACTGAGTTGGAAGAACAATTACAAGCAGTTATTCGTAAGTAATTTAAAATCCTCACTGATGTGGGGATTTTTTTATTGTGGTATACTGAGCTTATATGAACAAGCAAAATAACAAAGATATGCAGACAATCACTCGCATTTCAATCACACAGAAAGTTTTGGTTGGTGTTGCGTTTGTTTCGAGTTTATTTGTATTTGCGGCGAGTTTTTTTACGATACCCAAAGACAATCTTTGTACCACTGTTTCGTGTAGGAATGTATTGAGTGGAAAGACTAGTTTTACTTCAAAAATCCCAGCCGATGATGTATTGGTCTATCAACACATTCTCAATTATCCGTCGTTATCGGGTATTAAGAATCGTTTACAGGGTATTGCATTTGTTGAAATTACAACGGGCACTCCCATTACCGCGTTACAGTTAGTTAATAAATTATTGACGGTGTATGTGCCAATCGCTGATGGTGCTACTAAAGAGAAAATTTTGAGTGATTTTTTTAATCAGTATGAGTTGGCTGACACTAATTTTAAAAATTATAAACAACAAAAAATTGCATATCAGATTTTTATTACGAATGTTGCCAATGGAGTTTGGACTGAAAAAAATGGAAAAGTTCCGTGGTCATTAGCAAAAATGAATGATGAACAAATCTCTCAGTTATTTATTGCATATGATTTGTTTGGTAGTGGATATGAAATGGGTAGTCCCGTTGCGCCATCTATTCCGGGTATCAGTTTACAGGGATCTGTATATCCTTCCTTAACATCCATTCATCAGGAAGCAAATTATAAATTGTATAATCTCGCGCATTCTTTGGTGGGGAAAGCTAAAACACAAGCAGAAGTTGTTGATAATGTAGTATTTTGGATGCAACAGAATTTTTTTCATGCTAATGAGGAGTACGGATGGGATCAGTATACAGATAACCAAACTGAGGTTGATAAGGTTCCCTTTGGAGAAAATGGTAGTTTTTATGCGCCACTATCGTTGTCGCGAATTTTTGATGAACGGGTAATTGGATGTCAGGAACCGACCGTAATATTAGAAAATATACTTCATAATCTTAATATCCCTGCTATACGTTTGTGGGAGCATAATCATGGTGTTGTATATCTTCCATCACTTAATCGGTATGTGCATGGTGACGCGATTGCCATCATTAAATCTCCGAAAGGGTTTATTGTCCAAACAGCGGAAGGATTTGCAAATATGGTTGCACTTAATGATTTTATTCAACCATTGACCGATGCGCATGCGGCTTTGTTTCCTGCATATCTTACCCTACAACGAGAGGGGAATACCTTGAAACTTTCTTCGGGTAATTTTTATGTGTATCCTGCAAAAACATGTATTGTTATTCCACAGACACAGTGGAATGTTCTCATTAAAGGGTATGAAAAATTTCAGCCTTATTATGATACAACGACATGTCGCATAGAAGGTGCGGTGTCACAACCTATACAGCCCCTGAGTGCGTATTGATATTCGTTACTTATCCTCATAACGAGAGTGTATTCATGTGCTATACTATAGTTATATATTTCTCCTATGTTTGACTCCTCAAAAGATATTTTGTACATGGTGCTCGCGTTTGCTAGTTTGTGGGTTGCGGTATTTTTGTGTTGGACCTTGTACTACGTCGTGCAATTACTGCGCAATGCTAATGAAATAGTTGAGGAAGTCCGTGAACGAGCACATCGACTTGAAGAAATGGTACGTATGATTCGAGAGCGTATGGAATCGATGTCGGGGATGGTAACGCTTGCGGCGCAAGGTATTGGGAAATTGGTGGGCAAAGCGATTGAAAAAAAGTTAGCAGGGGATGATGAAGAG
>CAZUUO010000020.1:10666-14485 GCA_964622665.1 uncultured Gammaproteobacteria bacterium
TAGTAGAGTGCGTGATTGAAAACGCCGTATGAACGTTTGTATTGTGTTTGGGTGAGCGTTAGTTCAAGATCAGAGAATAATTTTTTCCACTCTGTATCCGTTTTATTGGTGTGAGGATGTCCTTTGAATTCCAAATTAAAGAGGCTATCAAAGAAATAGGTGATATATTTTTCTATCGGGTTAGTGTAAATGTCTTCAATGATAATAATATGTTTTGCAACGCGTGCTGCTTCTTTCACAATAGTTTCTGGAGAAGGCGTGTGGTGGAGTACGGTGATTAGGAGTACAGTATCACATGAATTGTTAGGGAAGGGGAAAGTTGCGCCGTCATAGAGCACTGGTTTTATTGCGGGAGAAAATGATTTATCGGTAACATCAAGCGGTATAATGTTGTAATTTTTGTTGATAAGAATTTCAGAAATATATCCAACACCACATCCTACATCAAGAATTTTTCCATCGCGCGGTAATAGGGTTTCAAAACGAGAAATTAGTTCGCTGGCACGGGAATTACCAAATTTGCGTATGAAATTTGTCGCGGTATTGTTGTTTTGTAATGTGTTGATAATCATAGCTTTTTTACTTTTTTATAGCGTATCACACCCTCCCCAATTCATCCACATTGTTTTCTTACGCCTAGAGCGATATGGTGGGGGTACTATGGATTTTGTTCATTTGCATGTCCATTCCCATTATTCATTATTAACGGGATTGCCCAAAATTAAAGAATTGGTAAAAACCGCTAAAGAACGCGGTTTTAAGGCGTTGGCGTTAACTGATTATGGCTCGATGTATGGGATGATTCAGTTTTATGAAAAATGTCTCGAAGAAGGGGTGAAACCGTTGCTTGGTTGTGAACTTTTTCTTGCATTACAATCTCGTCATGATCGACGGGCAAAAATTGATATGAGTGCGTATCATCTCCCGATGATTGCAGAGACCTTTGAGGGATATCAAAATATCATGCGCATGTCGACTATTGGTCATTTGGAGGGATTTTATTATCGACCCCGTATTGATAAAGAAGTGTTACGACAATATGCGCGCGGAGTGATTGCGTATTCTGGGTGTGGGGGAGGAGAGATCCCCACGATGATTCGAAACGGTGTTTCGCAAGAAAAAGTTGTTGAGACGATTCGTGAATACGTTGATATTTTTGGTGAAGGAAATTTTTTCTTGGAATTACAAGATCATCCAGAAAAGGAAGGACAAATGCAATTGAATGATACGTTGATTCAATTGTCTAAAGAAACGGGAGTTCCTTTAATCGTCACCCGTGATGTCCATTATTTGCATACCTCAGATGCTGAAGCGCAGGATGTGTTGACGTGTATTAAAGATGGGAGAACGTTGAACGAACCGGGACGAAATTCATTTCAACATATTGATCGATCATTGTGTGCGGGTGATGAAATTGCACGACGATTTTCACATGTACCTGAAGCACTTGAAAATACGGTGAAAATTGCGGAGCGATGTAATGTGGAAGTTCCCATTGATCAATGGCATTTTCCTGATGTGAAATTACCGGAAGGAAAAACGGCAGCAGAAGTGTTGACTGCCATGGCGCGAGAAGGTGCGATGCGCCGATATGGGACGATTACTCCTGAAATTGAGACGCGTATTAGCATGGAGCTTGATGTTATTATTACCCGTGGCTACGATAAATACTTTTTAGCGGTGTCTGATTATATTAATTGGTCAAAACGTAATGGTATTATTACGACCACTCGTGGATCGGCGGCAGGATCTTTGGTTTCATATGCGATCGGTATTACGAATGTGGATCCCATTCGTTTTCGTTTACCATTTGAACGTTTTTTAAATCCATTTCGTCCAACTCCTCCTGATGTTGATGGAGATTTTGCTGATTATCGTCGTGATGAAGTTATTAAATATGTGACTGATACGTATGGTCACGACAAAGTTGCGCAAATTTGTACGTTTGGAACGATGGCGGCTCGTGCGTCAATTCGTGATGTTGGCCGTGCACTCGGATATTCATATGCACAGGTTGATAAGGTTGCAAAATTGGTGCCACCGGGAGCACAAGGTTTTCCCATGACTATTGCGCGTGCACTGGAAGAATCATCTGAGTTGAAAGAAGTGTATGATAAAAATCCTGAAGTGAAGCGCATGTTAGATTTGGCAAAAAAGATTGAAGGTTGCGCGCGTCATGTGTCGGTGCATGCGGCGGGAGTGGTGATTTGTCCTGAACCTCTGACGAACTTTACTCCGTTACAGTTGGAACCGGGGGGAGATAAAATTATTACGCAGTATGAGATGAAATCTGTTGAAAAGGCGGGGGTTTTGAAAATGGATTTTTTGGGATTGCGTAATTTGTCTATTTTGGAGGAGGCGATTCGGTATGTGAAAAAAACAAAGGGAGTTACAGTTTCTATTGAAGAAATTCCCCTTGATGATGCACACACCTATGAAATGTTAGCACGCGGTGAAACGGGTGGATTGTTTCAATTGAGTGGACCAGCCATGACGCGATATTTAAAGGAACTGAAACCTACTATTATCAATGACATCATGGCGATGGTGGCGTTGTATCGTCCAGGACCGATGAATTCGATTCCTGAATACATTGCGCGTAAAAATGATCCAGAACGCATTACCTATCTCGACAAACGATTGGAGACGATTTTGGATATGTCGTATGGGGTGATGACCTATCAAGATGATGTGTTGTTGACGTCAATTCAATTGGCAGGGTACACATGGGGAGAAGCTGATAAATTGCGTAAAGCAATGGGTAAGAAAATCCCTGAAGAAATGGAAAAGCAGAAAATTAAATTTCATGAAGGTGCGGTTGCAAACGGCATGACCAGTGAAGCCGCGAAAGAACTGTGGGGTTTGATTGAACCATTTGCGGCGTACGGGTTTAACAAGGCGCATGCTGCAAGTTACGGTATTATTGCGTATTATACCGCGTACATGAAAGCTCATTTTCCTGGTGAGTACATGGCGGCGGTGTTGTCGTGTGAAGCTGGAAACATGGAAACGGTGGCGGAAAATATTTTGGAATGTCGCCGCATGGGTATTCCGGTTTTAGCGCCTGATATTAACGAAAGTTTTGAATTGTTTGGTGTGGTGTACGACGCTCAAGGTGCTCGTATTCGTTTTGGGTTGGGTGCGATTAAAAATGTGGGAACTCATATTGCACAAGTTATTATTGCTGAACGAAAAGCACGGGGACCATTTACAAGTTTAGAGGATTTATTTATTCGGGTGCGCGACAAAGATTTAAATAAAAAAACTTTAGAAGCATTAATTAAAACTGGTGCGTTAGAACGATTTGGTGAACGAGGCTTGTTATTGGCAAACGTTGAAAATTTATTGAATTTTTCTCGTGAGGTTGGTGGCATGAGTGCATCCCAAGATTCGTTGTTTGGGAATGCATTTGAAAGTTTGAAGGTGAAATTGGATGAAGCACCTGCAATGTCAGCATTTGAGGCATTACGATATGAAAAAGAATTGTTGGGTTTGTATGTTAGTGGACACCCTTGTGAGTTAATGCAAGATGAATGGGATACACGGTTACAAAATATTGCAACACTTCCTGATGATACGGGGGATGCGTGGGCATGTGTCTGTGGTGTGATTTCGAATTTCAAAAAAATGATCACCAAAAAAGGTGATGTTATGTGTTTTATTACTTTGGAGGATCATACAGGAACCGTGGAAGTGGTGGTATTTCCTCGGGCGTATGCGGTCATGCACGAGTTTTTAGTTGATGGGACCATGATTGTGGCGCTTGGTAAAAAAGATACTAAGGATGGGGGAGTGAAAATTTTAATGGAGCGGGGAGCT
>CAZUUO010000021.1:0-13637 GCA_964622665.1 uncultured Gammaproteobacteria bacterium
CATTTGCAAAATTCAAAAAAATACAATCATACGTATTTTGCTCAATCACTTCAACAGTACGTTTTGCAATAAGCGGTGCTGACATTTCAGGTTGCTGATCATAACTTGCCACATGCGGCGAAGGAATAATTTCCCGAGCTTCTCCTTGAAACGGTTCTTCTACCGTACCATTGAGAAAAAACGTAACGTGCGCGTATTTTTCAGTTTCTGCGATATGAAATTGTGACAAACCCGCCCGCGAAACAACTTCAGCTAATGAATTTTTAATAACTACCGGTGGATAGGCAATCGCCGTAACCGGCAACGCGTTTTCATATTCAGTCATTGTCACAAACACCAAATCGGTAAATTCTTTACGTTTAAATTTATCAAAAGTTGGTAACACAAACGCCTTCGTTAATTCGCGCGCGCGATCAGGGCGAAAATTTGAAAAAATAATAGCATCATGTTCTTGTACGCTCCCTACTGCTTTACCACGTTTGGTAAGTACCGTCGGTGGAAATTGTTCATCATATACTTCTTTGTGATACGACTCCGTAAGCGCCTCAAGAGGATCCGCAGCCGTTGCGACATTCTCAGTACCGGTATAGGTAATCGCATTATACGCAGCTTCAACTCGTTCATATCGGTTATCGCGATCCATTGCATAAAAACGTCCCGACAACGACGCAATTTCACCAACTCCCTTTTCAGCAATTCCTTTTTGCAATTTTTGTATAAACCCTTTGCCACTATTATAAATTGCATCGCGTCCATCCAAAAATCCATGAATATAGACATCCTCAATTCCTTGTCGTTTTGCGACTTCAAGCAACGCAACGATATGATCAAGAGAGCCATGTACATTTCCTTCACTCACAATCCCAAAAATATGCAACCGTGATTTATTTTTTTTCACATGTTCACAGGCACGCAAGAAAGCAGCATTATCAAAAAACGAACCATCGGTAATGTCTTTGGTAATACGCGGAAATGTTTGATAATACACGCGCCCCGCACCAATATTTAAATGTCCCACCTCACTATTTCCCATTTCTCCCCACGACAAACCAACTTCTTGTCCAGAAGCCATAACGGTCATTGTCGGATACATGTGAATATACTTATTCAAATTAGGAGTTTTTGCACGCGTTAACGCATTTCCCTCCCCATCAGGTGCGACCCCCCATCCATCCAAAATAATAAGCACGAGCGGTTTTGGTCGATTGTCCATATAAAAATAAGTCCACCATTACTTAACCTCGCAATTCATCTTCAATTTCCATGACGCGATTATACTTTTCAACACGTTCACTGCGTGATAATGAACCTGCTTTTAAATAATCAGCATGAACAGCAACAGCCAAATCAGCAATAAACGTATCAGCGGTTTCACCACTACGGTGAGAAACAGAAACCTTATACCCCGCTTCTTGAGCAGCAACAATAGTATCAATCGTCTCAGTCACCGTACCAATTTGGTTCAACTTAATCAATATTGCATTCCCAACCCCACTATCAATTCCTCGTTCCAAACGAACTTTATTAGTAACAAATAAATCATCACCCACAATCGCAGTAAATTTTTCTTTTCCCCCAACAGACAACACATCAGTAGCTTTTTTCCACGAACTCCAATCATCTTCATGCAACGGATCCTCAATTGAAATAATAGGATACGCCCGTTGCCAGGTCGATAACATACGAATCATTTCAGATGAAGATTTTTTCTTTCCTTCAAAATGATACACGCCCTTGGTATAAAATTCACTCGCCGCAACATCCATTCCCAGCGCGACATCAGTCAATGGAGAATACCCTGCTTTTTTAATCGCCGTCACCAACAAGGCAAGTGCTTTTTCACTACCACCAACATGCGGCGCAAATCCACCCTCGTCCCCTACCGCTGTCACTAATTTTTGTTTTGCCAATAATCCCTTCAAAGCCATAAACACTTCACTCCCTGCTTGTACCCGTTCACTAAATTTTTTTTGACGAGGAATAATCATGAATTCTTGCACCGATAATCCCGAATCAGCATGTACGCCGCCATTAATAACATTCATGGTTGGCAACGGAAGTCGCCAATCTTTGTAAGACAAATGAAATGCACTGCGAATATAGCGAAACAAAGGTTGTTTTGCTTCAAGAGCCGCTGCTTTCATACACGCAAGTGACACACCCAATATTGCATTCGCACCCAACTTTGATTTATTCGCCGTTCCATCAATTTCAATCATGGTTTCATCAAGTAATCGCTGATTAGCAACACGCATTCCCTTTAATTCCTTTGCAATCGTTGCTACATTCGTAAGTGCTCGCAAAACCCCCTTACCACCAAATTTTTTATTATCCCCATCCCGCAATTCCAATGCTTCATGACTTCCTGTTGAAGCACCTGAAGGAACCGATGCAATTCCCACACACCCATTTTTAGTGGTAACAAAAACACGAAGCGTTGGATTTCCCCGTGAATCAAGAATTTGTAACGCACGAATTGATGAAATAGTACTCATATACGCTCAGTATACTAAAAAATTTACACTCTGTCTCCGTTGATATCAATATAATGCACTCTAACCCAAAGCAGAAATTCCCGGCATATCACCTCCCGCAACATAGGTAAGTAATGCGCCACCACCCGTTGAAACATGATCCATATACAATGCCGCGCGTGATGCAATCACTGCCGTAACCGTTTCCCCACCACCAATAATAGTTTTTGCTTTTGTTTTTTTACACGCCGCAATAATGGCACGAGTACCTTTTGCAAAACGAAGATCTTCATTATTTCCCAACGGCCCATTCCACAACACCACACTCGCACGCGCTATATATCGAGCATATTCTTTTTCAGTATCCACTCCAATATCTAGCATGGCAGCATGAGCTGCTTGTGCTTGTGCAAGTGAAACACAAGACACTCGTTTTTTTTCTAAAATTCTCACATCAGTTGGAACGATAACCCGTTCATGAGATTGCGCACGGTGTAACCAAGGTATAACCAACGCACTTCCCAATAAAACGGTTGCCCCTTTACGCAACAATGCTTCAATAAGTGGTAATTTTGTTTCCAACTTAATACCGCCAACGACAGCAACAAATCCCGAAACTTTTGACACAGAAACGATGCGCGACAATGCTGCTAATTCCTTTTGTAACGTTATACCCGCATAGGAAGGTAGCAATCGAGGAAATTGTACCATAGATGCATCAGAGCGATGACACACTGAAAAAGCATCTTGCACAAACACATCACACTCTTTCACATATCGTTGTGCAAAACCTTTATCATTTTCCATTTCCCCTTTTAAAAATCTCAAATTTTCACAAACATACACCCGCCCCGGTACAACAGGTCCTTGTGGCGGCATCTCGGTAAATAAGGTGCGCGTATGTAATATTTTAGATAATGGTTTCAATAAGGTGCGTGTGGAAAGTGATGCAACACGAGACGTCGGACGGCCAATATGCGTAACGAGCACCACCTCAGCACCCTTTTTCCGCAATAAGGCAACTGTTGCAGCAACTGCTTTTAATCGAAACATGCCTTCACGCAAAACAACTCCTTTTTCTAAAGGAACATTACCATCAAATCGTACGATCACCCGTTTTCCACGAACTGCCGCAGTCTGTACCTTTTTCATATTGTTTGAATTCTCCTACTATCGTATCATATAACTACCTATGAAACATCTCCGCATCATCGCACTCATGTGCATAACACTCCTATTCCCCACAATTACTCACGCGCAAGATTTAGGCGCACCAGGACAAGTAAAAGGAATCGTCACTGAAATGAAAGAAGCTACCGAAGAAACAACAGTTCCCGGAGAATCACAAGTGCACTACCAATACAAAATAAAATTGTTAGAAGGAACTCACAAAGATGAAATAGTTGATTCAGAACTTTTTTTTGATCCTGCAATCAACAATGTAGGGAAACCACGATTTGAAGTCGGTGATACAGTAATCCTCTTTAGCCAAGAATCAAGTGAAGATGCGAAAAAAATTGAGTATGTGATCACGGATCATGTGCGTACCAATGCGGTGTATGCATTATTACTCTTATTTGCAGCAATCGTGCTCATTATCAATAAAAAACAGGGTGCACGCGCTCTACTCAGCTTACTCATTACAGCGATTTCATTTTGGTATATCGCACTTCCTCTTTTGTTTAAAGGATATTCACCAATTGTAGTTTCATCAGGTCTTATTATCACTATTCTCGGATTAATCATGTATATAACCCATGGTTTTAAAAGAAAAACTCACGTCGCCGTGCTTGCAACCACTATCAGTATCGGTATAACTATTGGGTTATCACTTCTCTTCATGTACTTAGAAAAACTCAGTGGTGTGTACAGCGAAGAAGTATTTTATATCGCTGATGCTATTGGATCCTTTGACCCACGACTCCTATTGTTAGCTGGTATGATTATTGCGTCACTGGGTGTTCTTGATGATGTGACCATCGGTCAAACATCCATCGTTGAAGAATTACATGACGTTAATCCCAACATGCAAACCAAAGAATTATTTATTCGGGGTATGCGGGTTGGTAATGACCATGCCGGCTCAATTGTGAACACCTTAATTTTAGCTCTCGCTGGCAGCTCACTGCCCACCTTTATTTTGCTGTATCACAGCTATCAACTCCAAGCGATGAACGGTGTTAATATCCTCAATCTTGAATTAATCGCAACTGAAATAACGCGCATGCTTACGAGTTCTATTGGGTTGATCGTTGCAATGCCATTAACCACCCTTCTTGCGGCATACTTTGTTAAAAAAGGAAAACCACAAAACAGTACCCACAAAGAACCACACATGCACTAATATCTACACCCGATCTCCATTGATATCGATAATAAATTTTACGGTACCATCAGTAACTTCGGCATATCCATTACCAAAAATTGATACTTTATCGTACCCCTTTTCAGATAATCGTTCCCCCGTTCTAGAAATAATATACCACTTCCCATTTTGTTTTACCGATGTACGACCAGCAACAAAATTTCGAACCTCATCATATTCTTCATTGTTCAAACGCGACCCATCAACAGTAATAAAATGCCACATACCCAACTCCTTTACGGCAGCGATACCCTGAGAAAATGCTTTTGCTTCTACATAATCTTTACTGCCAATTCGTTCACCACGCGTGGTAATAAAATAGTACCGTGAATCTTTTTTCACCAAAATACAGGGATCAGTGGAACTGCTTTCTGCATATGCATACCCTTCAGGATGCAATCGTGTACCATCCGTGGTAATAATATAATATGTTTCAGATTGTTTAACTACCGCCACACCATCAAAAAAATTACCAGCATGTTCATAACCTTCACCAGGTAATCGCTGCCCCGTAGTAGTTATATAATGCCATATGCCATTTTGCTTTACCCGAGCAAATCCCTTAAAAAAATCAGTGGTGAGTTCGTATTCTTCGTCATTCAACCATTCTCCTGTGGTGGTAATATAACGCCACCTTCCATGCAACGTCTTTACCCGAGCAAAACCCTCGCAAAATCCAGAAACACTATCATATTCCTCAAATTTTGCTCGTTCTCCCGTTGTCGTAATAAAATGATAGCCAAAATCTTGCTGAACACCTGCAAAACCATTGGAAAAATTAAAAACATTCGTATACACCTCATCATTCAAACGTTCCCCCGAAGTTGTTACAAAAAACTTTTTCCCATATTGTTCAGCGGCAGCAAACCCCTCACTAAATTTCCCCACTCTACTATACCCAGCTTTCTTTCGCAGTGCCGCACCCAGTTTATAATATTCCCGTTCATCAAATACCTTTTCAATTTCTTGTTTTTTTGTTTGGAATTGTTTTTTAAGATTATAAACTTCTTCAAGAGATAATCTTGAATCGGTAATCTGAGTACTAAAATCTGCCACGTCATGACGAAGTTTTGAGATTTGTGATAGTGTTGTTCGGAAATTAAGGCAGGACATACCTTAATTCCATACGGGTTCAGGCTCAGTCGTTTCATTATAATACTTCACGTATTCTTCATTTCCACAGGTAATATCCCAGAATTCTTTTGACTTTTTTGCGAGTTCATTAATTTCTTCCATGAATCCTCGTGACTCATGCAACATTTTACCACGAGCTAAATCATCTTCTTCAAATACACGATACAATTTATCACCATTAGCAAAATATACCGCACCTTTACCTACCAAATCTTCATTATCAGCACTTTCTACCTCTCCATCAAACACATATTCCACACCATCAATTTCAAGCTTTTCTCCAACGCGTACCGTAGATTTCGTACCATTTTCAAAGGTATACACATCCATTGACACCTCACGAACATGCAATGAATCACCATTTTCCATCAATACATTCTTTGCAGTGTACATGCTTAAATCTCGTTTTTCCTTTTGAGGTTTAGCAACCTTCTGTTCTATTTTTTCAATTTCAAGAGGACGAGGAACACGGGGTGACAAATACCCAATATCAAGATGTGTTAAAGATGTTGTGGTTTTTGGTTTCCGTGAGTCACCTAAACAACCATAATGGGTGAAGATTGCGATAATTTTTTCTTTATCAACCGAATCAGCCTGTTTAATGTACGTGTTAATTTTCATTTCTAATGCGCTAAACTTTCAACTTGGTATGCAGCTGATTTTCGTTCACGACGAGTATTATAACTTTGTAACCAACTACTCAATTCTCCAAGAGTAATAGTTGACGTAGATAAAGTGAGTGGCTCACCAACGCCATCCTCTGAAATCTCAAGTGTACCATCCACTTCTCGATACCGTAAACATCGCGCTAAAAATTCAGGCTTCAACGTAGCATTTCCTGCAATGAATGAATTTTGTAATGCTTTTATCGCATGTGAAAAACGCCACAAGACTCCGTGTTTGGTATCTGCTTCATTAGGTAATAATTCATGACGCGCAACAATACGTTCAGTATCCGAAATTTTTGCCGATTCATCATCTGCCTCGACTTCATGTCGAACAAAACAAGGCGCAACTTCTTCTTTTGCAACATTAATATACTTTTTATCATCCATGAGTGTTGCTAATAAATACTCATACAACTCAGGATCTTCATTACTCATTTCAGGGTAATCAACATACACCTCTGCAATTTCACGACGAATGGCAGGATCAGGTGCCTTACGATCAGGGTAGCGAGGTCCAACAGGGTTTGAGGTTAAAATAGCTGAAGCACCCGGTAACACCTTGTGTCCTTCAAATTCATCACCCGTTTTTAACTGACGAGCACGTTTCAACAATGAATACGCACGTTCACCTAAACGACCAAACTCATCAAACCGAACAATACGCCCATTCTTATATGCAGGTTTTGTTTGCAGTGATGTCTCATAACCCGTATACGCAGAAACAAGCGCACCATATTCCTTATAGCTTCCCCCAGTTTTCGGATCAATTTCAGTAGTACCCAATAAGTGTGCGTCCCCCGTTGTGCTACCGCATTCAACAGACACCGGTAAATAACCCGTAAGTTCAAGTGCAGCAGCATCTGCTTGTTCAGATTTTCCACTCCCTGCTTCACCAATAAGTAATGGCCAACGATAATTTTGTAACGCCTGAATTGTTTGTTCGTGAATACGAAGACGTGATGGTAACCACACAAATCCCTTATTCAATTGTTCACGATACTCCGTCAATTGTTCATAGTGACGTTGTGCCAAGACATTAGTTTTCTCTGCAACCCGTTCATTTTTAGGAAGGTCCTGTAATTTGTCTTCTAAAGTTGTGCGTAATGAATGAATAGTATGTGCCAATGCCTTAACACGACTTGAAATAACTTTATTTGCAGCACTATCCTTATGTTCACTCGTAAATAATTTTCGTTCTAATTCTTTATGTTTTGCATCAGCTTCTGCTAATTCTTTTTCTATTCCCCTAAGATCCTTTCCAAATTGTGAAGAAAAAACACTCCGTTCTTCACGTCGTGACTGAGTAAACGTTTGTAAAAAGTCACGTTTTACCGCGCTATCTCCCAACAATAATTTAATTTCGGTAAATAAATAGGGGTATAATTCATCATCACCCTTTTTTGCAACATACACCATCAAACGATCATACAACGCTTCAGCTTTTTCACGCGTTGGTTGTGCTGTATAGTATTTTTTCATTTCTGCCTCATATGCACGTAGTTCAGGATCATTCCCCGTACAATACTTTGCAATCAATCCTTCAATATGTTTTTCTAAGTTTTTTGAAAACTGTTCTTTTTTAGAACTCTCCGTATATTTCTTTTTTTCCATATTATAGGATAATTTTTTTTATGACTTCTGCTAATAAAGCTTCAGCTTCCTTCTTCTTGTCACTTGGCATTAATTTTACCACTTCTGAAACCACATGCGAAGCAACAACGAGCGGCAACTTAGTAATATCTTTTAAAACATGCCCGTAACTGTGCGGTGGATTGTGAAATAATTTTGGAATTGCCTTACCACTTTCCGTTAATCCAATCCCCACCACGACCGCACCCATGCTCGACAATTGCTCCATAAGTTTACTAATTTTTGCAGATTCCGAACCATCATATATCCCCCCATCTGAACAAAGTACCACCAATCGTGTTCGTTCTCGTTCATTTCCCAATTTCTTTTGCCGCGCAATATCCTCTTCAATATTGTTAATAACCGCATACAAAGCAGAAACTTCATCATTGGAAGACCCAACTTCCCCCAAACTTTTCCACATCGTATACATCGCTTTTCCCGTAAATTCCGCATCAAGCTTTTTTTCTACTGTAATTTCAGGATCAAACGAGACAACTTCTGACCGCACAGAAAACGAACTCTCCTTGTTCAGAGATTCACGAGAAATATTGCGTTGAAAATTATGTAACGCAGAAGCCAATAAATGCATCACACGGCGCTGTTCTAGTAAAATTGTTTCGTTATTATACTCAGTACCCATTGATCCTGATTTATCCCCAATCATAAACAAATCAAAACCACCACTCATCAATCGTGTTTCAGTATCCTGCACTTCTTTTTCCCGTGAAATCGGGTCAAAATCTCCACTTTTAATTCCTATTTTATGTGAAACAACATCTGAAATGTATTCCCCTCCTTCTCGACGACGCAATGGTCCATCATAGGAAACAATTGAAGCCTTTCGTGTTTGCAAAATAACTGAAAAAACTTGAGACAACACATCTAAAATACGCTGCCCATTAGGCAACTGCATACTTTCCACAGCATGAATTTCCTTTACAAAATTTCGCGCCTCAACAAGAGAAACTCCTGCAGCCTCAGCAATACTTCGCTCTTCTTTGGTATAAGATAATTTTTTACGTAATTCATCAACTTCTTTTCGTAAAGCTAATAATTCTTCAAGAGTGCGTTTATCCTCCTTCGATTTATTACTCCCTTCTTTTTTCCCGTAATCACCCGGAACAGATTCTCCACGTTCTCCTTCTCCTTCTTCTTGTAAATTAGGATCTCCCGGAGGTGTTGCATCAACACGCTTCCATTCTCGCTCAATATCGTCCCACACTTCTGTCCATGCGTGCCCCGTTCCTGAATGTATGTGTGCACCACCATCTTCCCCTTTTCCCTTAACACTGTCCCCCACACAGCGGCGACTCACAATACCAAGTCGTGAACAAAGTGCAGAAAAATATGTGTTGACAGTATCACAATCTCCTTTTTTCAACGCATCAACTGCTCCTGCAAACCCACGCGCATCCGTTCGGTATTGTGTATTATAATAATCAGCTTCAGCAGCATCTTTTGGTGATAAATACTGGACATGAGAAAAAACATATTGTCGCAAAGCTTGTGCCTTTACAAAACTACCCTTCTCTTGCGCAATTTCGGTAAGTTTTGCTTCAGTCTCATCAGTAAACCGAGAAATAAATTTTGGTATGTCTTTGGCAACACCGCGAGGTTTTTTATTTACTTTGGTAATGACAATAGAAACTTCAGCAGAGGAGGCTCCACGTAATATCACAATCACATCACCAAACTGATCTTGTTTTACGTCACATTTCCCCGCAGAAGAGGTCACACTCACAATGCCGTGGGTATATGGCAATGGAACAGAAACCTCGGTTCCTTCTACTATTGAACCCTTCATGGTGTGTGTATCCTTCTCAGAACCTTTTTTATAAAAAACGTACGGCTGATACGTGTAATTCGGTTCAAACCACTCATGTTTTTTATTATCCCATTGGGTGTACGTACTTTCTTTATAATATCCTCCCCAGGGTGGTAAAATTGTCCAGTATGCTGGAGCTTTTTCTCCTTCTTTCAAACGACTCATTGCATCAACGCCCGGTTTTGAAGAATTAGATCGAGTGCGTGGTGCACTGCTTTGTTGTTCTAATATTTTCTTACGCTTTTCTCGTTCCACCTCACTAACAACATGTCCTTCTCGTTTATCTAAGGAACGCAACGAATTAACAAACCCTGACATTCCCAAATTCAATCGATTTGCTTTAATAGCAAGAGGATGATCAGAACTAAATAACACATCAAAATCACCCGCCTCTTGCATCGCGGCTATTTTTTTCTTATTTACATCAAAGTTCGATGTATATTCTTTTTGATACGCTTTTGACAAGACAGCTTGGAAAAAATCACTTACCCGTGGTGACATGCTTTGTAAATCTCCATAATACGCCGATTCTTGAGCAAGAAACGCATCAAAATTTCCTTGCACCTGCGCATCATAGTGTTCTGCAACCAAATCAACAAAAGGCGAATTACTATCAAATCCTGAAGATCGATAAAACGAGATTTGTTCATCGACTGTTCCCAATAATTCTTCCGTGCGTTCAAAAGAATCCAGTCCTTTCAATTCTTCACTCACACGTGAAGTGAAATCTTTTGTTTTATTTTTTTGAAATGGTGGCTGTTCAAAAGACATATAGTACGATTATATCGCATCTCCATTAATATCGATATAGCTCGCTCGTTGCAATTCATGAACAATGGCAACACCATCCACGTAGCTCGATCCATTCGTGTATTTCCGTGATGTTAATAATGATCCATCCTCACGAATAAAAAACCAATATTTACCCTGTCTCACAAATGCACGACCACAGGAAAACGAACAAACATCATCGTATGTTTCACTATTCAATGATTTACCGTCACGAGTTATAAAATGCCATTTTGTGCCCTGTTTAACTGCGGCTTTTCCCTCACTGAAATCATTCACCTCCTCATACTCTTCATTATTTATTGGTTTCCCCTCAACATCAATAAAATGCCATTTACTACCCAGCCTCACAGCCGCTCTCCCATCATAAAAATCTTGCACCTCATCATAATACACCCCGTCACACAACTTCGATCCATCCTCACGAATATAAAAATATTTCCCCCCTTGCATCACGCGTGCACGATTATCATGAAATATACTCATAACTATGAAATCTCCACCAAGTTCATATTCTTCATCATTGAGACGGGTTCCATCCTCACGAATAAAAAAATAATGTCGGTTATCTGGAGTAACCGATGCGCGATGACAACTAAAATTAGAAACTGAAAAATACCGATCCGTGTACAAATGAGTACCGTCGGGACGAATATGAAAACTGCCATTTCGTTTATGAGTACTCACCGCAGCAAAACCATTAACAAAATCTCTAGTCGAACCAAAAACTTCTGTCGTCAATCGAGTGCCATCACAACGGATATAAAAATAATCAGCGTATTGTTGTACTCTCGCCGATCCATAAGAAAATGAATGAGCATCAGAGTAATATTCTTGGTTTAATCGGGTACCATCAGGACGAACAAAAAACCAATCTTGTTTGCCATTTACTCGCGCAAACCCTTCTGAAAAATTGTCGGCATCCTTATACCATTTTCTATGCAAAAGCGCTCCATTCTTTGTTATAAAATATTTCTTGTCATCTTTTTCTGCAATTGCTACCCCATTAACAAACTTTCCCACCCTACGATAACCAAGTCTTTTTCGCAAAATAGCACTTAACGCGTAATACTCCGATTCAGGAAATTCCAAAGCCTTAATCTTGGTAATAGCATGTTGTATCTCAGCAAACGACTGAGAGATTTCATCTAAAGAAACATCAGCTTGACCGCATTTTTTTTGAATTAAAAGAATATCTTCTTTCACTCGAGAAAATACTGATAATGTTTTACGCAAATCAACACACTTCATACCCCCTTAATTTATTTTGTCGCAAATTGTAACGCCTCCTTAATTAACTGCTCAGCAGTTTTTCCTTGTGGATCTAAATGTTTCACTGCTTCACGCGCTTCATGTTCGCGATACCCCATCGACATAAGCGCATCAAGTACAAACATCACATCACCACCCAATTGTTCAGTTACCACGCCAACTCCCCCCACCTTATGCTTTAATTCCACAATAACACGTTCAGCAGTTTTCTTTCCAATACCCGGAACTTTCGTTAAAAATACAATGTCTCCTCGAATCACCGCATTCGTAATACTTTCGACACTTCCCACATTCATCATCTGTAACGCTGTTTTGGGACCAACTCCTGATACCGACAACAACATTTTATACATCTGTAATTCACCTTCACTGATAAACCCATACAAATCCAACGCTTGTTCGGTGACGTGTGTATAGGTAAATAACATGACTTCACTTCCTGGTGGAAACTTAGAAATCGTATCAGCCGTTGTTGCAACCACATACCCAACACCATGCACATCAACTATTACTCCCGCTTCAAATCGACGAGCAACAATTCCTTTCACGTGACCAATCATATTATGCAGCTTTATCTAAAGACGTCTTTTCATTTTTTTGCTCCCGTTCTAACCTTACAATTTTAGCAAATAACTCTGAATTTACCGCACGCATCCCTGCAATTTCTTCCTGTAATTTTTTGGATAATGGCGTTTCCCCCTTTTTAATAAGTTGACGCAACGTCATTTCTTTATCAATAATTTCCCTCGTTTTCTCTTTTGCTATTTCACGAAGTTTAACCGGATCTTCATTGTCAGCCTCCTTTTTTTCAGCACGTTTTTGATCAAGAGAAATAACATTATCAAAAGATTCTTCATCATCATGAGCAGCAACCAATCCTTCAATTTTGGATGTGCGTACAGTTTCAGGACCATTTATGACTGCTGGGTTTTCTGAATGAACAAATGAAGATTTTGGTAATTCAGTATTTGGCTGCATAGGTTTTTCCACAACCTCCTCAACAATAGTCTCTGAATCAGAAAATTGTGATTCGGTATCAACTTGTGTTCCTGATTCAGAGAAAAACTTTTCAAATTCTTTACCCTGTGACGCAATCGTTTCCAAACGATTTGTCTGTATACCACGATTTTGCAACGAAGCAACAATTTCTCGTGCTTTTGCTTGACGTGTCGCGACATCCTGTTGTCCAGCACGCGCAACATCACGAATAGCAGACATCCGTTTTTCAGGAGAAACTGAAGATAGTGTTGAAGATTTTTTTTCAACCGCAGCCTCTTTTTTATTTTTTCCACCCTCAAATAATGCGCCAAACCATCCCATAGAAAAAAATTATGGTAAGTAATTCATCATTAATAATACACCAAATCCCGTCGCACCGCTATGCGCAAAAGATGTATCATGTGTTCTCCATGCAACACCAGCAATATCAAGATGAGCCCACGGCACATCTCCCACAAATTCTTTTAAGAAAATAGCAC
>CAZUUO010000022.1:0-12529 GCA_964622665.1 uncultured Gammaproteobacteria bacterium
CAGGTGAAGGGATATAAAATTGCGGGGAAAACGGGAACTGCACAAATTGCTGACCCAAACGGTGGGTATAGTGAAGATTATAACCATACGTTTATTGGATACGGCCCCTCAGACGACGCCCAGTTTGTGGTGTTAGTGAAATATGAAAAACCAAATCAAAATTTTGCTGATGCTACGACGGTGTATACCTTTCAAAAAGTTGCAGAATTTTTAACTACATATTTGCGTATTCCCCCAAGTCGATAATGCACAGTAAAAACTTTGTATTCGTGGTATCATTGAATTATATTAGAGATTATTATGGTACACACACTGTTATTTTATCTTTCACGTAAAATTTTAGAACGCCACAAACCAAAAATTATTGGTATAACTGGCTCGGTAGGGAAAACTTCTACTAAAGACATGATTGGGGTGGTGTTACGAGGGACCGTTTCGGCGCGCGTAACAGAGAAGAACTATAATAATGAATTGGGGGTTCCTCTTACTATTATTGGTGCACATGCACCAGGAAAATCGTTAATTAAGTGGTTATATGTTTTTTTGAAAGGTATTTATTTGGCATTTTTTTGGGATCGGACGTATCCGCGCGTGTTGGTATTAGAAATGGGAGCTGATCATCCTGGAGACATTGAAAAATTAACGAAATTGGCGCCGTGTGATATTGGGGTATTAACCTGGATTGGAGAGGCGCATTATGAATTTTTTAATTCTTCAGAAGCGTTAGTTGCTGAAAAGAAAATTATTCTTACTCATTTACCCAAAATTGGTGTGGCGATTGGGGATGTTGATAATGAAAAGGTGCGAGAAATTTTGTCGTCGAATCTTCGGGCACAAACCGTGGTTACGACGTCGATGTATCAACCGAGTACGTATACCGTGAAGCATGTTGCTTCGTTTGGCGGTGAACATATTGAAGGTGTTGCGGGTGTTGTGTATTACGGTGAAGAGCATGTATTGCTTCGTTTACCAAATTGTTTAGGTACCGCGTATTTTCATAGTGCTATGCTTGCATGTGCTGTAGCGGCACAATTTGGGGTTGGACTTCATGTTGCAGTACAACGACTTTCACAAAATTTTGTAGGAACGCCGTCACGTATGCGTATTGTTCCTGGTATTAAGGGAACAACGCTTATTGATGATTCATATAACGCATCACCAACGGCGGTATATAGCGCACTTGAGGCTTTGCTTACAGCTCCTGCAACACGACGTATTGCGGTGCTTGGTGATATGCGTGAATTAGGAAAAATTACGGAGAAATCACATAAAGATGTTGGCGCCTATGTTGCACACCATCGTTTTGATGAGTTGATTTGTGTGGGTGAGTTGGCGCGCGATATTGTTCGGGGTGCGCGCGAGGCGGGCATGGATGAATCATTGATTTTTCATTTTGCATCCAGTACTGAAGCGGGAAAATTTTTACAAGAACGTATTAGAAAAGGGGATGTATTGTTGGTGAAAGGTTCTCAAGGAGCTCGTATGGAAAAAGTGGTAGTTGAATTGATGGCAGAGCCGTTGCGAGCTGCAGAATTAGTTTGTCGACAGTACGGTTCATGGAAATAATTGTTATCCACTGTTTTTTAGAATGTAGGTAGTGAAAAAATGCTATACTGTCGGTATAGTATTTTCTTTTATGTCTGAAAAATTTTCACCTCGTAAATTAAGTGAGAGTGTTGATAGCACTGCTTCGCGTGTTTTGAAGGGACTGCAAGCTCCCAGTAATATTCCTCATGCAAAAACCAGTCGTGAGGAGTTGTCTGCTCGTGTTTTAGAGAAGGCAGCACAAATTCGTGAACGCGCTCAACAACTTGCTCAAAATCCTCGCAATGAATACGAGAGAGACATTCAAAGAAGAATTGAGGAGCGTATTAAAGAAAATGAGCAAAGTACGCGGATGTTTAAAGTGAAGGAACGAGCGGCAAAAATTACTGCACGTGCGCAGCAGGTCATGGAAAATCCTCGCAGCGAATATGAGAGAGACATTAAAAAAAGAGTTGAGGCTCAAATTTTAGAGAATAAAAATAAAGCTCGCATTAATAAGGCCAAAGAATTGGCAGGTAAGATAACTGCACGGGCAAAGCAAGTTACTGAGAATCCTAAAGATGCATACGAGAGAGACCTAAAGAAAAGAATTGAGGCTCGAAGACGTATTGCAGGTAGACCATTGAGTGAAAAAGGTAATTTGGTTCATGAACAGCCAAAGGATAATGTGTTATTTGATTTGGATGAGGGAGTTGTTTCGTATGAGGATGAGGGAGTTCCTTTACGGGGACGTTTTGAAGCAGACAAAACTCAGGAGATTGACATGAATGATATTTTTGCTTCAGATGCAGAGAAGAAAAAAGCTCAGGAAGTCGCGTATCGTGTAGAAGATACCGTGCGTAAAGTTAAAGCTCAACAAACATGGAAGGGTTATGAGAATAGAACAGGTAAAAAACCTTCTTTTGTGCAACCTGAAGAAAAAGTTTTGTTTGATTTGGATGAGGATGTTGTTTCGTATGAGGATGAAGGAGTTCCTTTACGAGGTCGTTTCGAGGGAGACAAAACTCAGGAGATTGACATGAATGATATTTTTGCTGAGGAGTCACGAAGAAAGTCATCGTCTAAGAATGAAAAACGTGCGTTTGTTAATCGTTCGGCGATTGAACAGAAACAACAAACCATGGTTGCAGCGCGTAAGGCAATCAGAGAATTAGGATTTGAACCTCATGATGTGCCACTTATTCTTGATGAAGATTTTGTTGCTCGTTTAAAAAAACGTGGGTATACAGGTGCAGAGACAAGTGTTTTGGCATCTGTTGCAAAAGAGAAAGCGAATGATTTACGCAGTTATTTTAAGGTGATGGGTGTTACTATTGATCGTTATGGTGAACCGGATTTAGGATTTTTGAAAAAATTGGGTGGATTATTTGGAGGATATAATAAAAAGGTGGGGGAGATTAAGCGATCAGAAGATTTTCAACGCATGAAATTGCTGGATATGTTAGCTCTTGATGCCGATGAGGTATTAAGTGCTCCTCGTCGCAATCCTTCAACATTTGGCAAAAAGGCTGTTCTTGCGGGAGCTGCAGCTGCTGCAATTGGTGGTGCCATGATGAAAGGAAAAGGACAGCCTGATGTATTTTCTTCACGTGCTGTTGCGGCACAAAGCATGAGATCACCTTCAGAGAAAGTTGCTCCTGCACAACGTGAAGAAATTCCTGAATATGATTTTACTGAAAGTGAAGCAGGGTATGATGGGGATTTTGGCGACACGAAGGAAAAGGAATTTCCTGAGTATTCCAAACTTTCAGCTCCTGAAGAGCGAAAAGTGAATAAAAATAGTGTGCGCCGTGATGCCGCACGTATCGTTGAAAATGCTGCTTATTCTGAGAAAGAGATGAGTAGTGATCTTAAAATGAACATGCTTGAGGATTTCTTTAAGAGTAAGGAGTTTAAGAATTTACCAAAGGATATCCGACAAAAGATGATTTATGCGCTTGTGGGTGGCAGTATTGTTTTAGAGCCTGCAGCTTTTAAAGAGTCATTAGATACTTTAAAAAAATCAATGAGTAAATTGCCTAATTCTGGTAAAGAGATGAGTTCTAACGAGATTTTGAAACTTTTGGAGCAGGTAACAGGAATAGCAAAGCGAAAATTAGAGTAAAAAAATACGAGGTGATGAGCCTCGTTTTTTTATTGATGTTATTTTTTTACGATGTATAGTCGCCACGCTCCATCTTTGCTGAGTTTGGTTTCTATAACTTTAAGTCCTATTTCAGCAATCAGTTGAGATAATTTTTCTAATGGCCATTTTTTCATGAAGCGGGGGATCGACATGTTGGTAGTGAGTTCTTCGGTATCACCGTCTTTGGTGTTGATGAACAAGAGACCATTCTCTTCGAGTGATTCGTAGCAATTTTTGAGAACCTGCTTTGCTTCTTCTTCGTTGAAATGTACAAATACTCCGTTCATGAGCATTGCATGTTGCTTAGGAGAATATGTTTGTGTGAGGATATTGAACGGTGTAATTTCTTTGCTGCGTGATTGTTGCCAGTTGATGAATGTTTGTGAAATTTCTGTACGAATTACGGGGAATCCTTTGCTTTCTAAATAATCGGCGTCGCGACCCGTACCACTACCAATTTCAAGAATGGCATTTTCTTTTGTAAGGTAGGGAATAATGGAATCGATAGTTTGTTCTACTACATCGTTTGGTGGAAGTTTGGCGAGATAACCATCAAGATCATGATTATATGCGGCGAGCGTGAGTTCTTGCGTGGTTGTGGGGGTTATTGATGATAGATGGATACCGACGACGCCATATTTCTTTTCCTCTTCGTTATTATAGAATTGGTGCATGTTGGGGAGGTTGCTGTGTTCATCGACGCCAAATTGTATTGCGGGTGCTGAGGCGAAAAGTTTTTCAAATGTTTGGTGTACATCGAGTTTTGAGATTACTGCGGTGAGTAATTGGTTGTCTCGTGTGCTACTAAAAACAATAGTATCGCCAACGTGGAGTGTGCGGCGTTTTTCGTCGTTAATGCGTACTTCGATGGTTTTTGTTTTTTGTGCAATTTGGTCGAAGTAGTACGGGTTTAGTTTCATGGTGTGGTACATAGTCGGCTGTTACGGAGAGTATAACGCAAGACCCCTGGTCGTGGCCAGGGGTGACGTGATGGGGGTTTGTTCATGGTTTTGTCATCCCGACGCTACGGTCGGGGATCTGGTTTTCATGAGTTAGATTCCCGCCTGCGCGGGAATGACATGCTTACGTCATCCCGGACTTGATCCGGGATCTTGAGTTTTACATCAAACACTCCTGCACTCTGAATTTCGTTATTTCTTTAATGAGTGTGTACGGAATTTTTTGATCGTACGGGAATTGTATACAACCTTTGGAAGTTTTGTACTCTTTCAATTCTTTTTTGAAATGTACGATAGCTGCTGGTGTTGGGTAGAATCCGAGATGTTTTTTAAAACCACCAAAGTGCACGAGGTTTTTCTCGTTGAGAATAAAGGTTGGAATTCCGTACTTTATTGTGAGTTCTGCTTTGGGTGCAACCTTTTGAATGGTAGCTTGCACCTTTTCCAAAATCTCTTGTGTTTCTTTGGGGAATTGGGTGATGTAGGAAGTGATTGTTGAGGTTTGCATATCATGTATTTTTTACTGTGAGTATTTTGTCGATCTTGCCTTCTTGTTTGCACCTTCGTATTCAGTTTCCCCTTTTTTGGAATGAATAACTAGTATTATATTATTTAGTATTTTTGTTTGGCCAAATTTGAGGAGTAAAGTAGTTTGATTCACTTCCAAATTTTTCTAATTCTGTTTGCACACCATTTTTTAAATGGTTGTATTTACTGATAATTACTTCTGCTTCTTTTTCTTCACCACCATGAATAAAAAGTATTTGAGAAGTTGCTATTGCTGTCTTTTGATCGATTTTCATTCCCAAGCTTGAGTGTGCGATGATGTTTCTTAATTTGTTCAATTCTTCTATTTTTCCAAATGGAAACTTTTTATATTTTGCAGGATGGTATTTATTTATTATTTTTTTTAGTATTCTCAATTTGGCACCGAAGCTTATGTACTCATCCTCTAAAATATCAGTAGTTATTTGCTGTTCTTTTATGTCGTCTTTTAGGTTGTAATTTTTAATTATAATTTTTGTAATTAGAAATTCTATATAAGAAAAATTACTTAATGTATTTCCACGTTTTCTATCTATAGCATTCATTGATTCAGTGTATTCATTTTCCATATTGTCGTGTTTATAAAAAATTCCTCAGGTGCACAGGAAAAATGCAGCTAAGGAATTCTTCATGGTGACCCCACGGAGAATCGAACTCCGATTACAGCCTTGAGAAGGCCGTGTCCTAACCGTTAGACGATGAGGCCATGAACACTCACAGTATGGAATGTTTTCCCTCCTTCGTCAACCACGCGTAACGGTGACAATTCTACCATCGCTGCTGTGTTGAATTGTGACGGTGTGCACTTTTTTACCCGCAAGAATTGCCGAAAGTTTTTCAGGCCATTCAATCAACGTGATACACGTTGTATCGCCAATGTATTCGTCAGCACCAATTGCGTATAATTCTTTTTCGTTTTCGAGGCGATAGGTGTCGATGTGTACTCCCGTTTTTGCATCACCACCTGATAATGGATAGGTGTTCATGAGGGTGAAGGTGGGGGAGGTGATGTGTTGGGTTGCGCCCAGTGCGGTGAAAAATCCACGGGAGAGTGTTGTTTTTCCTGCGCCGAGATCTCCTGACAATGTGAAAATATCGCCACCGTGTGCTGTGCGTGCAAGATCAGCACCGAGTTGTTCCATTTCTGTTTCTGTTTTGGGGTAGTAGATCATACCGATGTTGTTTGTTGGAGAGTAAGTTCGATGACGCGTTTCAATAATGAAGCGACCGTGATAGGACCGATTCCTCCGGGGACCGGCGTGATCATAATACTTTTATGGTCGAGGGTTGTAATGTCGGTGTCTCCTCGGGCAACACCTTTTTCATCAGGCGAAGTGCCGATGTCGATAATCAGTGATCCATCTTTGATGTGTTCGTCTTGCAAAACACCACGACGGCCCAGCGCGGTGATGACAATATCTGCAGTTTTAGTACTTTCAGGGATTTCAGGAGTTGGTGCTGATAATGTCACGAGGGCACCTCGTTTTTCTAAGTAGCTGACAACAGGTCGTGCAAAAATAGTACTGTTGGCAAGGATAACTGTTTTTTGATTCGCGACCATTTTAATGGTGTGGGTTATTACTTCATCAATTGCGCGCACGAGCACGGGCATATTTTTTTCATCTCCGTTTTCAAATGACGTGACGGTACTTTCAAGAAATCCGTCTGCATCTTTTTCAGGAGATATCGTTTCCATGATCTTGGTTGTGTCGAGATTTTTAGCGAGGGGAAGTTGTACTAAAATTGCGTGTACTGTTTTGTCGTTGTTTAACGATGTAATAAGAGTAACCAGTTCTTCGGTTGTTGTTTCGGTAAATGAGTGGAGGTCACAAACAACTCCCACTTCGGCAGCGGTTTCCATTTTTAAGCGTACATATATTTCGCTTGCTTTGTCGTCACTCGCTAAAATGATGGCGAGTTTGGGTTCTGTGTTACAGAGCATGCGCAATTTTTTGGCTTCACGCAACACTTCGTGCGCGATCGTTTTTCCATCAATGAGTATCATAGGAAATGGTTTGGTAGAGAGGGAAGTTGGCACAGAGTTTTGTTACTTCGCTTCGAATTTCAGCGAGTTTTTCATCGTCGGTGTGATTGGTAAGTGCGCTATCAATCCAGATTGCGATTTGTTTCATCTCCGCTTCTTTCATGCCGCGGGTAGTGAGTGCTGGTGTTCCTAAGCGAATACCTGATGGATCAAGGGGTGGACGTTCGTCAAAGGGAATTGCGTTCTTGTTGGTGGTAATTCCTGCTTTGTCGAGTGCGATTTGTGCTGCTGCGCCGTTTAATCCTAATGGGGTGACGTCGATAAGTAATAAATGGTTTTCAGTTCCACCACCGACGAGTTTATGGCCGAGTGTTACCAAAGATTGCGCAAGTGTTTGTGCATTTACTTTGATTTGTCGTGCGTAGATTTTAAATTCAGGCTGGAGTGCTTCTTTTAAAGCGACTGCAAGAGCGGCGATACCATTTTCATGAGGACCACCTTGAAATGAAGGGAAGACTGATTTGTCGATTTGTGCAGCGAATTTTTGTTTGCACATAATCATGCCCCCACGAGGACCACGCAATGTTTTGTGTGTTGTGGTGGTGACGATGTCGCAGTAAGGAACCGGGTTGTTCATTTCTTGTGCAGCGATAAGTCCTGCTATGTGGGCGACGTCGGCCATGAGAATTGCACCGACTTCATCGGCGATTGCTCTAAATTTTGCGTAGTCTAAATCTTTGGTGTACGCGCTGTATCCACACAAGAGTAATTTTGGTTTGTGTTGCAATGCGAGTGCTCGTACTTCTTCGTAATCAATTTCAGCGGTTTCTCGTTTGGTGTGATAACGCACAAAGTTAAAAAGTTTTGCGGTGTGCGTGACAGGATGGCCGTGAGTTAAGTGACCACCATGAGCAAGATCAAGACCAAGAATTGTGTCGCCAGGTTGTAGTAATGCAAAATACACAGCCGTGTTTGCGGGTGCGCCAGATAATGGTTGGACGTTTACATGTTCAGCACCAAAGAGTTGTTTGGCGCGATCGATAGCAAGTTGTTCAATGCCATCGATAAATTCACAGCCACCGTAGTAGCGTTTGCCGGGATATCCTTCGGCGTATTTGTTGGTGGCGATAGAACCTAAAGCAATTAATACATTTTCTGAAACAAAATTTTCAGAAGGGATCATTTCGAGGTGATCTTGTTGGCGGATTTTTTCTTTTTGGAGGAGTGTTGCAATGTCGGGGTCAAATGAAAAAAGTGACATAGATATATTGTTAGTGAATAAATTTCTGAAGTTTGTCGATTATATCATAGCAATCGTTAGGTTCTCGTGGTTATAGAATACGCTTTTTTTGTGAAATTGCCAATGAATAAATGCTCGGTTCTTTCTTTTTTGATTGTTTGTGAAATATAGGGTTGGGATGACAAATATGTCGGGCATGGGGTATAGTATAGGTATATGAAAAATAAGGTGTACTACATCATCGGTGCGGGGGGGATTGGTATTAGTGCTATTGCGAAGTACTTATTTTTGCGTGGTGCGACAGTTATTGGGAGTGATTTGGTGGAAAATGATCAGGTGCGCAGTTTGCGTGCTATGGGAATTACGGTGCATACGCCGCACAGTGTAAGCACGATGCCTGAACATATTGATGTTGGTGTTATTTCTCCAGCGGTCAATGAAAGTAATGAAGAGTTACAAGAGTTACGACGACGAGGTGTTGCGGTATTTACGTATCCCCAAATGTTGGGAGAATTGTCTCGTGTTCATCGCACGATTGCAGTGACAGGCATGCATGGTAAAAGTACCACCACTGCAATGCTCGGACGTGTGTTTGCTCATGCACACCAAGAACCATTGGTTATTGTAGGAAGTAAAGTTCCTGATTTTGAACAGGGAAATATTTTGTTGTCTCCGCGTGAGGATGCGCCGTTTATTGTGGAGGCGTGTGAGTATCGGGGACACATGCAAGAAATTACGCCGCAGACCGTTGTCATGACGAATGTTGATTTGGAGCATCTCGATTTTTATCGTGACATGCAACATATTATTGAAACATTTCAGGGGTTTGTAAATAAAATTCCTGCTGGTGGTTTATTGGTACACCGTTTTGATGAACATTTGAACGCGTTAACGTTACCTGACGGTGTTTCTCGCGTAACCGTGGCAATTAATCCGCAAGCTGATGTACATCTTATTCCGGGAAATTTTGTGAATGGTTCACGCACTGTTGTTGTTGAGGAAAAGGGAGTGACCATTGGTACGTTTACGTTGTCGATTCCTGGATTACATAATGTGTTAAATGCAGGACTTGCATTGACGGTTGCATTGCGTAACGGAATTTCATTTGCTGTTGCAGTAGAATCGTTGGCAAGTTTTCGTGGAATTTGGCGACGATTTGAAAAAATTGGGGAACGTAATGGAGCAGTGGTGTATTCTGATTATGGACATCATCCAACAGAAATGTGTGCAACACTTGCGGCAGCGCGCGAGATGTATCCGACACGAAAGATTACCTTGATTTTTGAACCGCACCAACATGATCGCACGAAAAAATTATTTCACGATTTTGTAAAAGTTTTGCCAACTGCTGATCGCACGTTTGTATTTCCAATCTATGATGTTGCGGGACGTGAGGAAACCCGTGAAGTAAGTAGTGAAGAGTTGGTTACCGCATGTCATGCGTCACATGTTTCGTTTGTTGGAGATGCTGCACAGCTTCGAACTGAATTACAAAAATCACTGACGGCTGACGATGTAGTTATTGTTATGGGTGCCGGAACAATTGATTCCTTTGCTCGCGAACTGGTATGAATGAATTTTTAATATATTTAGATGAACTTGGCGTTTCGTATCACGCTAAAACTCCGATCGCTCAATTTTCAACGATGAAAGTTGGGGGAGTTGCTGATGCTATAGTTACCGCTAAGACTGAAGAGTTGTTGTGTGCTGTGGTACAACGAGCACATGATCTTGGTATTGCGTATTATGTGGTTGGTGGATTGTCGAACACCGTGTTTAGCGACGAACCATTTCATGGTGTGGTGATTTTGTCACAGTTAGAAAAATTTGAAATTCATGAAAATGGTGAGGTTGTGATGGGTGCTGGTGTTACGACGGCTGTAGCTGCTTCAAAAATTAGTAATGCTGGATTGAAAGGATTTGAATGGGCGGCGGGAGTTCCCGGGAAAATTGGTGGTGCGATTGTGGGAAATGCGGGAGCTCTCGGTGGAGAAATGAAAGATACTTGTGTTTCAGTGCGGGTGTACGATGTTGTTGCGCGTGAAATCCGGGAGTTATCGGCAGCTGAATGTCACTTTGCCTATCGTGAAAGTAGATTTAAAAATGAACCAACCCTTATCATTTTGGATGCAACGTTTTATTTTGAGCGTGGGGATGTTGCGTTATCGCGCGAGCTTATCACTAAAGCGTTGACTCATCGTAATACCACACAACCTAAAGGAGTGGTGAGTTGTGGCTGTATGTTTAAAAATTATGAAGTGCCTGAAGATATGGTTGCTTCATTACGAGCACTTCATATTAAAGAAGAGTTTTTGGAGAAGCGCGTTATACCGGCTGGATATCTTATTCAAGAATGTGGGTTGAAAGGATTTACTATTGGTAGCGCACAAGTATCAGAGATGCATGGGAATTTTTTGGTGAATCTTGGTGGAGCAAATGTCTCACAATTACGAGAGTTGGTAGATTTTGTGAAGGAAAAAGTTCGTGCACAGTATGGAGTGGAACTTCAAGAAGAGGTGCGGTATATTGGAAGTAGGGACTAGTCACCCCGCGTGTCGTTTTTTGATAACATTTGTACTATGCAAGTTCAATATAAAGCTACGGGCATTGAAATGACTGATGCTATTGCGCAACATTTGGAAAAACGTTGTGCGTTTGTTGAAAAGTTTACCCATGGCGAAGGCCGTGTCTTTGCTGAGGTTTCACGAACAACACAACATCATAAATCAGGAGATATCTTTCGTTGTGAATTGCAATGTGAGGCTCCCGGGATGATGGTACGTGCGGAGGCGGAGACGTCAGATTTGTACAAAGCGATTGATTTGGCTAAGGATGATTTGGAACGACAAATTGTAAAACATAAAGAAAAACGTGCAGGATAAGGAAACGGGTGTGAGCCCGTTTTATTTTTGCTTGAATTTCATTACTTTGCTACACTAGCAATACCTTCATTTATAAGGAGATTTTTGTATGAAATGGCTCAAAAAACTATTTGGGGATACGAATGCGCAATTATTGTCAGTCATTACTAAACCTGTGGCACGCATCAACGAGCTAGAGGTTGTTATGAGTGGGTTATCTGATGAAGATTTAAAAAAACAAACGATTGCATTAAAAAATGAATTAGCAGCAGGAAAAACGCTTGATGATATTTTGCCTGAGGCGTTTGCGGCAGTTCGCGAAACAGCAAAACGTGTACTTGGTCAACGTCATTATGATGTGCAGTTGATGGGTGGTGTTGCGTTACACAAAGGATATATTGCTGAAATGGCAACGGGTGAAGGTAAAACATTAACCTCAACCTTGGCGATTTATTTAAATGCGCTTGCGGGGAAAGGTGTGCATGTGGTTGCGCCTAATGATTATTTGTCACGTCGTGATGCTGCGTGGATGGGACGCGTGTTTCATGCGCTGGGATTGTCGGTGGGTGTTGTCCAATCACAGCACGTGTCATATGTGTTTGATATTGATGCACGTGCTGAAGTTGAAGATTCTTCTGAAACGGTTAAAACAGACTTGGAACATGACCACAGTGAAGGAACGATTGCATCGTTTAAAATTGACATGGATAATTTGCGGGTTGCTACGCGCACCCAAGCGTATGCCTGTGATATAACCTACGGAACGAACAATGAATTCGGGTTTGATTATTTGCGCGACAACATGGTGGTAGCAATGCCCCAAAAGGTGCAACGTGGTTTGCATTATGCGGTTGTTGATGAAATCGATTCTATTTTAATTGATGAAGCGCGTACACCACTCATTATTAGTGCGCCTGCTGAAGAGCCAACACAATTGTATTATGCGGTTGCGCGTGTTGTTGCCGGATTGAGTGCAGAAACTGATTATGTGGTTGATGAAAAAATGCGCAGTGCCGTGCTTACGGAAGCAGGTATTGAAAAAGTTGAACGCGCCATGGGGATTCCTTCATTGTATGAACAGGGAAGTGTGAAGTTGATTCATCACATTGAAAATGCATTGAAAGCAGAAAGTTTGTTTAAACGAGACAAACATTATGTGGTTGCTGGTGAGGAAATTGTTATCGTGGATGAATTTACTGGACGCATGATGCAAGGACGTCGTTATAGTGAAGGGTTACATCAAGCGATTGAAGCGAAGGAAAATTTACC
>CAZUUO010000023.1:0-12425 GCA_964622665.1 uncultured Gammaproteobacteria bacterium
TATTTGTGCGTTTACCCTTTACACCAAACCAAATCACGGTAACAGGAACCTTGGTCTTTTTAGTTGGGTGTGCCTTATTTGGGTTTGGGAAGCCAACATACAATATAATTGGTTGGGGTCTCATCGTGTTATCCTTTCTTCTTGATGCGGTTGATGGGGAATTAGCTCGCTATCGCAATGTCATGAAAAAATTCGATTTGGGGGGTGTGTATGTAGAACCGGTTTCCCATGATGTACAATACGGTTTTATGTTTATTCCGTTAGGTATTGGCGCATCACTGGCAACAGGAACACTGTACCCAATGGTTGCTGCCTCGATAGCGACAAGTTGCAAGTTACTCTTTCGATTATTGGAATTTCGTCACACCGCAGCAATGCGCCACATCGATGAGGTGGAAGGAAAAGTGTATGGACATAGTACCGGTAAAAAAACACCAGCGACATGGAGTTATTTTATATATCGTAACGTCTTCGTTATCACTGGCATGATACCGTTGTTACTGGTTGCATCACTCGTTAATCGTATTGATTGGTTTGTATATTTTTATGCCATTTCACTCAGCATGTTGTGGGCATATTTATTCTTGCGACACATAAAACGTATTTGGAGCACTGCAAAAGAAAAAGGATATTAAGAATTAATTTCAAAAGGTATGTATAAAGTAATTGCATTTGATTTTGATGGTACAATTGTCGATTCAATGGGGGCATACGCAATTCGCGCTGCACAAATTCTTCACGATGCAGCTGGAGTTCCTTTTGAAGTTGCAAAAGCTCAATATATAAAAACGAGCGGGTTACCATTTCGCATACAAAGTGAAATTATTGCGCCACAGTTTACGTTTCACGACATGTTGGATGAGGCGTTTACTCGATCAAAGGAGAGTATCCTCGCATCACTACCTCCTGAAAAAACAACACGCGAATTATTAGCGTGGTTACATAAACAAAATATTGCGTGTGTAATCTCTTCCAATAATACACAAGCATTACTGAAAGAATTTGTGACACGTCATGATCTAGCATTTGATGATATGTTGGGTTATGAATCGGAAACATTTCAAAAAGGAAAACCACATATTGCAGCACTCAAAGAAAAATATAACTGTAGTGAGCATGAAATATTGATGGTAGGAGACTCACTCAAAGATGCAGAAAAAGCGAGAGATTGTGGTGTTGATTTTGTAGGAATTACGGGAACATTTAGTCGCGAAGCATTTCTTGAAATGGGGGTAACCAAGGTAGTAGGTTCACTCATAGAATTACAGGAAATTGTAAGTGCCAAAGCAATTACGGAAGATCTACAGAAAGATGGCGTACGTCAACCAATAATCGCTGAGGAATCAAGTATACAACGAAAGAAACGAAAAATTTGTGTGGTGTTAATTAACCGTGCAAATTATGGCCGCTTAAAATCAGTATTAACCGCAATCAAAGAACATCCTGATTTAGAATTACAAATTATTGCGGGTTCATCAATGTTGATTTATCGCTATGGACGCAGCGTCGATGTGGTGCGAAACGATGGATTTACGGTAGACGCAGAATTATACATGCAAGTAGAGGGAGAAAATCCTCTGACCATGGCAAAATCAGTAGGACTTGCCTTTATTGAGTTACCAACGTTATTTGATCGATTGCAACCTGATGTGGTGCTCGTCAATGCTGATCGTTATGAAACAATTGCTATTGCAACCTGTGCGCAATACATGAATATTCCGGTTGCGCATACACTCGGCGGTGAAAATACGGGAACTATCGATGACTATGTGCGCCATGCAGTTACCAAGCTCGCCGATATACATTTTACCGCGCATGAAGCGGCGGCAAATCGTGTTCGCCAAATGGGAGAAAATCCCAAGAGTGTTCATGTTATGGGAAATCCATCATTGGATTTACTGCGCACCTTAGACAAAAAAATTGATAACGAAGAATTTTGGAGTCGCTACGGGGGAACAGGTGTTTCACTTGATGTTACCAAACCATTCATTCTTTCAATTTTCCATCCCGTGACGACGGAATACGGAGAAAATTACACCCATACTAAAGAATTATTAGCAGCACTTGATGAAGTTGGTTTACCGGTCATTATGTTATGGCCCAACAACGACGCAGGGTCAGATGAAGTAACTAAAGCAATGCGAGAACGAAAAGAAAAAGGTGGACGTGCATTGATGCATTTTTTCCGCAACATGCAGGTGGAAGATTATTTACGCCTCATGGCTAATGCCGCATGTGTGGTTGGAAATTCGTCTTCAGGAATTATGGAGGCAGGATTTTTGGGAGTTGGAGCTGTTGATATTGGTACGCGACAACATGGTCGAGAAATGACCCACAATGTCATCCATGTGCAGGCACAAACAAAAGAAATCGTGTCAGCAATCCAAGAACAAATTTCAAAAACCTACGAGCCAGATTATTTATTTGGTGATGGGTATGCAGGGAAAAAGGTTGCAGAAATTTTAGCAACTGCAGAACTTGGTGTACGCAAAACATTTCATGAGCATGCAGCGCAAAAACAACAACAACTCGCACTATAATCTATGGAAATTCCAAAAGTATTACAGCGTATACTGGCAACTTGGAAAAAAGTTGGTTTGTGGATTGGAAAAAATGTTGCGTGGCTCGTTATGACAATAGTGTATACGGTATTATTTGCACCGATTGCAGTAGTCATGAAAAGAAGATACCGCCACGAACGCACCACAGAAAAGGAATCATATTTTATGGCGCATGACGCAAGTTCTGACACGCTCTATGAACACCAATTCTAAACCAACCTACATTCTCGGAGTTTCAGGGTTTTATCATGATGCGGGCGCTTGTTTATTAAAAGATGGTGAGGTTATTGCTGCCGCTGAAGAAGAACGCTACACCCGAAAAAAGCACGACGCATCGTTTCCACTTCATGCGGCAAATTTTTGTTTAGAATTTGCAAACATAACGATTGATCAAGTCGATGCGGTGGTGTTTTATGATAAACCACTTTTGAAATTTGAACGATTACTATTTTCATATCTCAGTGTCTGGCCAAAGGCGGTACAGTCATTTGCGCATGCGCTTCCTACATGGTTTTTAGAAAAGCTGCACATCCCGTATCTCATTAAAAAGAAATTAGGATATAAGGGAAAAATTTATTTTGTTCCGCACCACATTTCACATGCAGCTTCAAGTTTTTTAGTGTCACCATTTGATGAGGCGGCGGTGTTAGTAGTTGATGGTATTGGAGAATGGGCGAGCGCCTCGTGGGGTGTGGGAAAAGGTAACGACATTACCATACAACAGGAAATCCATTTTCCTGATTCGTTGGGATTGCTCTATAGTGCGTTTACTTATTATCTCGGATTTAAAGTAAATAGTGCAGAATATAAAGTCATGGGTGCGGCTCCCTATGGAAAACCGGTGTACGCAGAAAAAATAAAACAACATCTCATTGATATTAAAGAAGATGGAAGTTTTCGTTTAAACATGGAATATTTTACCTACGAGCACTCGCTAACCATGGTAGGGAAAAAGTTTGAAGAATTATTTGGCATGCCCGTGCGTGACAATGAAAAAGAAAAAATGACTGAGCGACATTGGGACATGGCGGCAAGCTTACAGGCGGTCACTGAAGAAGTGATGATAAAACTAGTAAATCACATCCATAAAAAAACCGGATTAACAAAGTTATGTATGGCTGGCGGTGTTGCACTAAATTGTGTGGCAAATGGCAGGATCATTCGCGAAACACCCATGAAAGAATTATTTATTCAACCGGCAGCAGGGGATGCGGGCGGTGCGGTGGGTGCCGCGTTTTACGTGTGGAATACCATCCTAAAAAATCAGCGCACCTTTACTTGGAAACATGTGTATTGGGGAAGTGCGTGGAGCGATGCCCACATTGAACAGATGTTACAAGAACGCAATATTCCGTTTACCAAAGTTAGTGATCAGGAGTTATTTGAAAAAACAAGTGAGTATTTGGTGCAACAAGCGGTGGTGGGGTGGTTCCAAGGACGCAGTGAGTTTGGTCCCCGATCATTGGGCAACAGAAGTATTATTGCTGACGCACGCAACCATGAAAATTGGCAACGGGTAAATTTAAAAATAAAATTTAGAGAAAGTTTCCGTCCCTTTGCACCAAGTGTGTTGAAAGAAAAAGCTGCGCAGTATTTTGGGTTACAACAGGAAAGTCCGTATATGTTGCTCGTTGCTCCGGTGTTAGTCGACACCATTCCTGCAGTAACGCACGTGGATAAAAGCGCCCGTATTCAAACGGTTGATCGTGAAGTAAATCCACGCTATCACGCATTGATAACAGAATTTGAAAAGAAAACAGGATGTGCCGTTATTATCAATACCAGTTTTAATGTTCGTGGCGAGCCTATAGTAGACAGTCCCAAAGATGCGCTTACCTGTTTTTTGCGCACGGAGATGGATTATTTGGTATTACACAATTATATAATTAATAAAAAAGATGTGCAGCATCTTCTCTCAGATCTTTCGTGGATGAAAGAATTTGAACTCGATTAATATGGTTTCCATCATCATTCCAACGTTGAACGAAGAAGATGCAATTCAAAAGATTTTACTCGACATTGAAAAAAATGTGCAGGGTAGATTTGTTGTTGAAATAATAATTGTCGATGATGCATCAACCGACAACACGGTAAAAGTTATCAGCGAATTAGCCAAAAAAATGTCGATACCGGTGCGTACGATTGTACGCAAGGAGCGAGGACTTGCAACAGCGGTATTATTTGGAATGAAATTTGCGCGCGGTGAAAGTTTTTTGGTGATGGATGCCGATGGTTCTCATCCTGCAACGGCAGTGCCACAAATGCTTGATGCGCTGCAACGAGGGGCAGATCTTGTTATCGGTTCACGACATATAAAAGGGGGTGGCGTTGAAGAATGGCCACTCCATCGTCGGTTGTATTCACGAGCTGCTGCATTATTTGCACGTCCGTTGTCGCACGGAGTGTCAGACCCTCTCTCGGGATTATTTGCTATTAAAAAAAGTTGTTTAGATGGGGTTGAGTTGTCACCGGTTGGATATAAAATTTTGTTGGAATGTTTAGTGAAAGCGGATTGTAAAACCTGCCGTGAAATACCGTACTTATTTACCAACCGTGAAGTGGGAAGTAGTAAGCTGACAAAAAAAATCGCACTGCAATATTTTGTACATCTTGCTAAGTTATACGTGTATAAAACAAAAATACGGATGCCTAATAAAATTTCTGGCAAAAGTATTATGGGTTGGATGGGGGCACTTTTGTTTACCGCGCTCCTCTGTATCCCCGTTGTGGAGTGGGGTTTTGCAAAGTTTATAAAACCACGGTACTACATTTTCCCAGAAGGCATGTATGAAAACGTTGCAGGGAGATGTTATGAATTCGCAAAAAACTTCAGTGGTACAATCACGACGGGGGAATACACCACCTCATTTATTACGAACGCTCAAGGATTACGCTATGGCGAAGTAGGATATCAAAAACCAAAAGGAGTGCGCCGTATTCTAGCAGTAGGGGATTCATTTGTCCCTGAGTTTACGGTTGCAACGGAAGAAACATTTCTTTCACGACTAGAGCGCGAACTTTCACTGCAAACTCCCACACAAATTATTCCACTGGGCGTCAATGGCTATAACACAGCACAAGAACGAATGTATCTTGAAGAAGAAGGGATGAAGTATGAGCCCGATGGTGTTGCGGTATTTTTTTACGATAATGATTTTTCTGATACCGCCAATTTTGTGAATGAACCCAAAAGTAATTGTGTCCGTGATGGCATTTTGTATTCTGGTTCCGATGAATCAAAAAGTTTGTTGGCCCAAAAATTGCCGGGAGTTAATTTTGTGTGGTTGAAAGTAAAAGGATTATGGGAAGTAAATAGAATGGATGCACAAAATGTGAATCGGTACACAAACACATTTGATGAAGAAAATGAGAAAAAATTGCAGGTAGTGGTGCAAGAAATTATCGCGATGCAAAAAAATGCTGACGATAAAAAAATTCCATTGACCATGTTCATCATCCCGCACAAAAATGCGGTGTATGAAAAATCAACCGATGAAATTGATTATCAAGCGGTATCAAAACGTCTCGTAAAAGAATTGAGAAAAAATAGCATATCCGTGGTTGATACTACTGAAGATATGCGCGCTAGTGCAGCGGTGGACAAACGTCGGCTCTATTTTGTGCAAGATGACCATCTAACCCCCTATGGAAATGAGGTTTTTTCATATATAATAAAGGGGGAAATGGAAAAACTGATGAAATAGCCCTTTGTTCACAGGTAAAATAAAAATCATCGTTGACGATAACCCAATAAAATTGTATAATTACCTCCTTTTCATGTGAACCCTGTGGAAAACAAATTACAAGAAAAGAACGAAGAAAAGAGTCCTTTGCAAGCAGCGCTCAGTGTCATGCTTGATATTGGGTATATAATTGCGATACCACTGGTTGCATTCGCGCTTATCGGGAGAATGTTGGACCACCGATGGGGGACATCACCATTATTTCTCTTGCTGGGACTATTGTGTGCTGCGGTAGCATCAACCGTGTATCTTCGTAAAAAAATTTCGTATTTGGTAAATAAACTTCAGTAACGGAAACTATATGGCAGCAGAATTACAAATCTCACTTGCAGCAGAACCATTATTCCACATTGGTCACTTTGAAATCACTAACTCATATCTTATGGGTGTAGTGTTAGTAGCACTCACGAGTATTGGGGTTCTCGTACTACGCAGAAAAAAATTATCCCTGGTTCCACGGGGTTTCTACAATGCCGTGGAAGCATTCACCGAATTTTGGCTTGATACTATCGATCAAGTAACCTCATCACGTCGCATCACCTTGATTGCGTTCCCAATCGTTGTTTCATTTTTCACCTACATTCTTCTTTCAAACTGGGTAGGGTTGTTACCAGGTGTTGGTTCAGTTGGATTATATGGTGAACACAAAGGTGCGATTGAACTTATTCCAATCCTTCGTGCACCAAGTGCTGATTTAAATTTTACCTTGGGCCTCGCAACGCTTGCTATCATCTCAACATGGGTGATTGGTATTAAAGAGTTGGGATTGGGAGGACATTTATCAAAATTCTTTACACTTAAAAATCCCATCTTCACGTTTGTTGGATTGTTGGAATTTGTTGGTGAGTTTGCGCGTATCATTTCATTTTCATTTCGTTTATTTGGAAACGTGTTTGCGGGTGAAGTGTTGCTTGCGGTAATCGCATTTTTATCACCAGTAGTTGCGGCGTTACCGTTTATGTTTTTGGAAGCCTTTGTTGGCTTGATTCAGGCACTCGTATTTTCAATGTTAACGCTCGTCTTTATTAAAATGGCAACAGAAGGTCATGGTGATCACGATGAACATCATGAAACTACACACGCATAACATGCGCGGTGTGGTGGAAATCTCATGTCTACGGACAGTGATTTCCACCACACATCACATGATGTGGTTTATACAACGACGAGGATATTACAAGCAGGCACCAACGCATTCGCGGCCTCTCCTACAAAGTTGTATAAAATGTATATATGGAAAACTTAAATGTTGAAGCTGTAAAGGCTATCATGGCGGGTCTTACCATCTTACTTGGTGGTATCGCTCCAGCACTTGCTATCGGCAAGCTTGCAAGTAAAGGTTTGGAAGCAATGGGACGCAATCCAGAAAGCGCTCCAAAAGTACAAGGCGCAATGATTTTGGCCATGGCTTTTGCGGAAGCTATCGCGGTGTACTCATTGGTTATCGCTCTTATCATTAAATTCGTATAATGATTTACTCTCGTTTGTACTACAAACGAGAGATAGGTGAATATCGTGCGTGGTAATCAGCTATCTCTCGTTAAATAACATGATGTATGGAACAACTTATTGGCACCTTAGGAATCAATGCAAAAATATTTATCGGTCAAATCGTCAACTTTTTGATATTCGCATTTGTTATTACCAAATTTGTATTACGACCAATTTTGGCAAATTTACAAAAACGAACCGAAGTGATTGAACGCTCTGTCGCTGATGCAAAAGAAGCACAACAACGTTTTGAAAAAATTAAAGAAGAACAAAGTGAGATGATTAAGGAAGCTCGAAAGGAAGCAAGCGGCCTCATGGCTGATGCTCAAGAACGAGCAAAAACAGCGCGAACCCAAGTTTTGGAAGAAACACGCAACATTGCAAAGAAAATGATTGATGATGCAAAGGTAGAAATCGCTCAAGAACGTGAAGTAATGTACAAAGAGTTGAAGGCAGACGTTGCACAGTTGGCACTCCAAGTTGCTCTAAAAGTGATGGGTGAAAAAATGACTGATAAAAAAGATGAAAAGCTCACGGCTGATATTCTTAAAAAACTAGACGTATGAGAGCATCAGTAACAATAGTCCGCGCACTCATGAAAACGCTGGAAAAACATGATGAGAAATTTCATAAAACAATCATCAAACGATTCATTGAAGTGTGTAAAGATAAAGGACTTTTCAAAAATAAAAAAGAATTACAACGAACACTGGGAAATTACATTACGCGATTTGAAAAGAAAAAATCAGTGCACGTAGTCAGTGCTCGTGAGTTGTCAGCAAAAGCAAAAGAACAATTTGCACAACAATTTAACGGAAAAGAAATAACTTACGAAGTTGAGGAACAATTGATTGCTGGCTTTACGGCTCGATCATTTGATACCAGTATTGAAGCACATGCTGAAGCGTTATTACAAAAAACACTATGAACACAACACAAATTTTAAAAGAATTGCAATCAACACTCGAAACAGCAACCGTTGATGCAAAGATTGAAGAAGTGGGAACCGTCCTTGAAGTGGGAGACGGTGTTGCGCGCGTTTTGGGTTTAACAAAAGTACAAGCATCAGAAATGGTGACTATTGATACTGAACTTGGTGAAGTACAAGGGGTAGCGTTAAACCTTGAAGAAGACACCGTTGGTGTTATTTTGCTTGGTGGTGAAGAAAAAGTAAAAGAAGGACAAACGGTAAAACGAACCCGCAAAATTTTGTCAGTACCAGTTTCAGATAACTTTGTGGGACGCGTTGTTGATGCGTTAGGTCGTGTTATTGATGGGGGAAAACAAGTTATCCCAAACGACTACTATCCGGTTGAAAAAGTTGCACCAGGTGTTATGACACGTAAAAGTGTCGACACTCCTTTGCAAACCGGTATTAAAGCGATTGACGCCATGATTCCAGTTGGTCGTGGACAACGTGAACTTATCATTGGAGATCGCCAAACCGGTAAAACAGCACTCGCAATTGATACCATCATCAACCAAAAAGGAAAAGATGTAATTTGTATTTATGTTTCGATTGGTCAAAAAGAATCAAAAATTGCCCGTATCGTACAAAAATTAAAAGAAGCAGGAGCAATGGATCACACCATCGTGGTGAACGCCAGTGCTAGTGCTAGTGCGGCGTTACAATACATTGCGCCATATTCAGGTTGTGCAATGGGGGAATATTTCATGGCACAAGGTAAAGATGCTTTGATTGTCTACGATGATTTATCAAAACATGCATGGGCATATCGCCAAATTTCATTGTTACTCCGCCGTCCACCAGGTCGTGAAGCATATCCCGGTGATGTGTTTTACTTACACTCACGCCTTTTGGAACGTGCAGCACGTTTAAATGAAGATAATGGCGGTGGTTCATTGACGGCATTACCAATTATTGAAACACAAGCAAGTGATGTTTCAGCATATATTCCAACCAACGTAATTTCAATTACCGATGGTCAAATTTATCTTGAACCGGATTTGTTCTATAAAGGTATTCGTCCTGCGGTAAACGTCGGTTTGTCAGTGTCACGTGTGGGTTCAAGTGCACAAATTAAAGCAACCAAACAAGTGGCGGGTAAATTGCGTTTGGAATTGGCACAATTCCGCGAATTGGAAAGTTTTGCACAATTTGCAACTGATCTTGATGAAAAAACAAAACAAACTATCGAACGCGGTCGCCGCATGGTGGAAATTTTGAAACAAGGACAATACGCACCACTTCCTATTGAAAAACAAGTGGTGGGAATTTTTGGGGTAACCAATGGATTGTACGATAAAGTTCCGGTTGAAAAAATCAGTGCTCTGGAAGCAAAAGTACACGAAACATTTGAAACCATGTATCCAGAAATTTTAGAAACGATTGTTAAAGAAAAGAAATTGAGTGATGAAACAATCGTACAATTGAAAAAAATTATTGGGGAATTAGCTGCTGAATTTGCAGTATAATATGGCTGTATCACCTCGCGTCGTCAAAGGACGCATAAAATCTATTAAATCAACGCGCAAGATAACCAAAGCTCTTGAGCTTGTTTCTGCTGCTAAAATGAAAAAAGCAGTTGATCGTGCACTGCAAAGTCGTGAGTATGCACGAGAAAGTTACGAAGTATTGAAACGAGTGATTGCAAAAGGTAAAGCAAAAACATTACACCCACTCTTACATGAACGTCTATCACATAACATACTCATGATTCTCGTGAGTTCTGATAGAGGAATGGTTGGTGGACTTCATGCAAACCTTGCCTTGTATGCAGCAAAAATAACCAAAGATAAACGAAGTTTGGCAATGTCACGTACCGGAGACGTATGGAAGACGGTAGGAGAAGATGAGGAGGTGACATTGGATGTTGCAACGATTGGGAAAAAGAGTGAATTAATTGCATCAAAACTAAAACTACCAATTGTCGCTTCATTTAATGAATTAAGCGATGTAGTAACACTCGATGAAGTGCGGGGGGTAACGAAATATGCAATCGATCAGTTCCTGACCAAAAAATATGACAAAGTATTGGTGATGTATAGTGACTTTATCAGCGTCATTAATCAAAAACCAAAAGTGCGTCAGCTGTTACCGGTTTCACTCGTTGATTTGGAAAAGACTATTGCAAGTGCATTGAACGAAGCACCGATGATGTCACGCAATGAACAGCGTACCATTCCACACGAGGTAAATGAAAAAATTAACGATTACCTCTTTGAACCAAACGTGAAAGAAATTTTAGAAGAAATGGTTCCTAAAATTGTATTGACTCAGATGTATCAAGCGTTACTTGAATCACGTAGCAGCGAACACAGCGCGCGGATGATGGCAATGAAAAATGCGTCAGACAATGCAAAAGAGATTATCGAAGATCTCCAAACCATGTATAATCAATTACGACAAGCGAAAATTACCCAAGAAATTGCTGAAATCAGTGCGGGTAAAGCAGCACTTGAATAACACAACACATATGAAAGGAATTATTACCCAAATCATCGGCCCAGTGGTCGACGTACAATTTGAAAAAACACCACCAGCGATTTTAAACGCGCTTGAGGTAAAACGAGGAAAAGAAGTCCTCACTCTTGAAGTACAACAACACATCGGTAACAACACCGTCCGCGCAATTGCGATGGATTCAACTGATGGTTTAACTCGTGGTATGGAAGTGAAAGACACTGGTGCTGCTATTAGTGTCCCCGTTGGTCGTGCAGCATTAGGCCGCATGGTGAATGTAACCGGAGAACCAATTGATGGTCTTGGTCCTATTGAAGCAAAAAAGAAATACCCTATTCATCGCAGCGCACCATCATTTAAAGATTTATCAACGGTCGCTGAAGTTTTTGAAACTGGTATTAAAGTTATCGACTTGATTTGTCCCTTCATGAAGGGTGGAAAAGTGGGTTTATTTGGAGGTGCGGGTGTGGGAAAAACTGTTATCGTTCAAGAATTAATTCATAATATCGCAACAGAACATGGTGGTTATTCAGTGTTTGCGGGTGTTGGTGAACGTACTCGTGAAGGTAACGACTTGTACCATGAAATGAAAGATTCAGGAGTGCTCGATAAAACATCGTTGGTGTTTGGTCAAATGAATGAACCACCAGGTGCTCGTGCTCGCGTGGCATTATCAGGGCTTTCAATGGCGGAATACTTCCGTGACGAAGAAAACCAAGATGTGTTGTTGTTTATTGATAATATTTTTCGTTTTACGCAAGCAGGTTCTGAAATGTCAGCACTGCTTGGTCGTATTCCATCAGCGGTAGGTTACCAACCAACGTTGGCAACTGAAATGGGTGCGTTGCAAGAACGTATTACTTCAACAGAACGTGGTTCAATTACTTCAGTGCAGGCGGTGTATGTGCCAGCTGACGACTTAACCGATCCAGCGCCAGCAACAACCTTTACTCACTTGGACTCAACCGTGGTGTTGTCACGTGCACTTGCTGAACTTGCTATTTATCCAGCAGTGGATCCTCTTGATTCAAACTCAGTTATTTTGGATCCATTGATTGTTGGTGAACGTCATTATAGTGTTGCCCGTAAAGTACAAAAGATTTTACAACGCTACAAAGATTTGCAAGATATCATTGCAATTTTGGGTATGGAAGAATTGAGTGAAGATGATAAACGTACGGTTACCCGCGCACGTAAAATCCAACG
>CAZUUO010000024.1:0-11928 GCA_964622665.1 uncultured Gammaproteobacteria bacterium
TTGTTACTATGGTTTCTCGTAATGTCGCGGGTGTTGCATTGCAATATCATGATGAACATTACCAAGATTTATTGGCTATTGCTGAAGAAAAATTGATATCATTTGTACAAGAAAAACCCACCTTATTGTTTGATCCATCTATTGGCGCTTTAGTCGATGATCTTTCATTTGCGGTGAAGGAAGAATTTATTGCTTTGCAACAACATTTTGCGGTTATTGCTGATGTGCAAAGTTTTACAAAGAACGCACAATCGATTCATGAACGTGACACGATGGAATCTTTTATTGCATCATGTGAAAGCGAAGGGAATGCTCTTTTATTGCGTGTTATAAAAAAGACGGCACCTGTATTATTGGTTCGACGTGATTCTTTTACTTCAAGCGATCTTGTGTTGTTAACCGCCGCTCAATATGTGGCAGGTACCCCGTTGTATCAACAGTTTGTCGATATGGGAGGTGAAATTCCTGATTCTCATCTCACGAATGCGTGGTTATCTCAATTTGAACATTTGGTGATGCATGATGATTTTGGTGAGTCTCCTCATGCTTTGTTTACTTTTCAACAACTTGACGCTGAAGTTACTCGACGAATGCAAGGTATTGCATATCGTGAGTTAGGATTGCGTGGCGGTATATCTGAAAATTTGGAAGATCGCGAAGCGATGCTTTTATACGCTGAGTATGCACACACGCACGCAAAACAGAATCCTCTGTTGTCGCACGCGATTGTGAAATATGCACCCTATGTTTTTTCAGAACATTATGAAACATGGAAGTCATTTGGTGTTCTTCAGGAATTAATCGGTGCAACCCCCGCAACATTACAGAAAGGGTTTGAAGGAATGAAACGAAAACATTTACTCCCTTCAAATCTTTCGTTTGAACAGTATAAGAAATGGGTAGAAACTACCACAGTCTCAGAGGATGATCACCATGAACGTGCGATCAGTAATTTACATAATGCCATTGTACAAGTGATACGTAACGGTGTTCATGATGAACAGATTCCTGCATATGTATACGAGGGAGGAAGTGATATTGAAAAACGATATCGTGAATTGCGCGATGAGTTATTGCGTTTAAAGAAAGAAGAGAAGATGTATAGAAAAGAATATCCTCATGAAAAAAAGATGCCGTTTGTGGTGCATCGTAGTTGGGAGGATGTAAAACATCGTTTGAAAAACTTTAGACACCATAAGCAAGGATTGTTGCGTCAATATACTGCTGGTTATTACATTGCACAGCTTTCAAAAATTACTGCTGATGAAGTGAAACGAGAAATTCTTACTATTCCTGAAGCAGAAATTTCGTTGACTGATGTTTTTGGGCATTTACGAGAATTTGTTGGAGAAATAGGAACACCGGTTATCGATCGTGTGGAAGCATTCATTAGAGATACTCGTATGCAAATGCAAGCGCGAGGTATGTTGTCGCGCAAAGTGTTATCTGCTACTGATGCAGTTGATGCGTCAACAATAATTTCAAGTGGTCGTAGACCTTGTATTACGTGTCAGGATGTTGCAAGTGGTATGTCCACCGGATTGCTCTCCATTGTAGTTGATCCGCATGTGCGATTACTTCAAGTGTATGCGGGTGGTGAGTTGGTGGGTCGTGCAGTAATGCGTCTATTACACACCGTTGCTGGTGATCCTGCTATCTTTGTGGAACGAGTGTACAAATCTCTTACATCGGAACATGTTGATGATTTATTATACGCGATTGCTCTCAAAAAAGGTTTGGCTATGGGAGTGCCGGTATATGGGGAAGATGAGATGACGTACGTTGGCAAACATAAAGGAAGAATTCAACCAAAGAAAACTGTTATGTTGCTTAATAATGCTTCACGAAGTCCTATGAATTTTTCAGATGCAGCTTCAGGAAGAAGTTTTGAATCAGGTCAGTTTCGTATTCGTCATGTACGGAATAATACAAACATACACGCATAAATTATAACTATTTTACGATATGGCAGCACAAGATATTTTATATGAGTTTACTTTTCCCGAATATGAACGAGAAGAACGAGGAACATGGTGGTATGTTATTGCAGGTTTCATTGTTGCGTTGTTGGTAATTTATGCAATTGTTACGGGTAATTATTTATTTGCATTGGTTATCGTTTTAATTTCAGGAGTATTGGCATTGCGTGATTTTCGTGCACCAACTTCTGTAGTTTTTCAAATTGGGGAAGACGCACTCTATGTTAACAATGAACGTATTCCATATTCTGATGTTTCAGCTTTTTGGATTGTGTTTGAACCACCTCTCTTTAAGAATTTACATGTGAAATTTGCCACCTTTCGGGCAGCGTTGCGTGTCCCGCTCCTTGACGTTGATCCGGTTGAACTTCGTACGTTTTTTCGCACTAAAGTGAAAGAAGATATGGAAAAACGCACTGAATCAGCTATCGATATTTTTGCTAAAATTCTTAAGTTGTAACCGATTTTCTTCTTTTCTTTGTCCTCTTGAATAAAGTGCCCGCCTTTGGTATAGTAGGTGCGTTACAAATTACGCTCCTGTAGTTTAATGGATAAAATAATGGTTTGCGGAACCATTGATCCAAGTTCGATTCTTGGCGGGAGCACAGAAAAACTCGAGTTTATCTCGGGTTTTTTTGTTTTTTAGTGAAAATCGTGCCTATTGCTATTCTGTGCATAGATTTTTATGGGGGTGTGGTAATATGATCTTACCTATGCATTTGCAAGATAGTGTTACTTCATTGCATGCGCTTGCGAAACGGGCGTCAAAGAGTTTTGAACGACTCGGGATCGAAACTATCGAGGATTTGTTGTTATATACGCCGGCGCGGTATGAGGATCGTCGGACCGTCGTACAAATTCTGGAAACACAAGACGGGCAGAGCGCTACAGTTTTGGTTACCGTTGATATGGTACAAACCAAAAAATCATTCCATCGTCGACTTCTTATTACGGAGGTTTTAGCACATGATGAAACTGGAAATTTGCGATTGATTTGGTTTGGAAATCGGTACATTGGGAAACAATTGGAACGAGGGATGAAAATATTTGTGAGTGGGAAAGTGACCACTGATGGATTTGGTTATGCCATGAAGTCGCCGGAAATTGAAAAAGTAAAGGAAGGAGACGTTACGAGAACGGCAACAATTGTGCCGATGTATGAAGTTACCGCAGGAATAACTTCGCGCATGATACGGTTTTTGGTACAACGAGTTTTTAAAGAGGATTTAATTATTCCGGACTATCTTCCCGATGAAACAAAACAACGATTTTCATTGATCGATAGAAACACAGCACTACGATCTATTCATTTACCGGGTAGTGAAGAAGATTTACAAAAAGCGCGCACGCGGTTTGCTTTTGATGAGATTATTATCATGCAATTGTTTAGTTTGGAGACAAAACGTGATTTGGAAAAATCTCCGGCATATACCATTCCTATTCGCGATAATGTGTTGCGGGGCATTGTTGCGTCGTTTGGGTTTACCTTAACTGACGATCAAAAGAAAGCGATTTGGGCGGTGTGTAAAGACATGGAGAAAGGGGTTCCTATGAATCGATTGGTGCAAGGTGATGTGGGAAGTGGGAAAACGGCAGTGGCGGCGGTTGTGTGCGGTCATGTGGCACAACAGGGGTATCAAACGGTACTTATGGCACCCACTGATTTATTGGCGCAACAACATGCACTATCGCTTGAAAAAATGATAGCGTCCTATGCAACTATTGGGTTGTATACCAGTTCGGTACGAAAAATTTTAGAGAACGGTGCATGGAAGGAATATCCTAAAAAAGAATTTTTATTGAAGGTGAGTGAGGGAAAGGTGGGAGTCATCGTGGGAACGCATGCTTTATTGTATGAACCAGTGTCATTTCCTCATTTAGCGTTGGCAGTTGTTGATGAACAGCATCGTTTTGGGGTTGAACAACGAAAGAAGTTGAAGGAACGCACAACAGTTGCAGAAGTTCCCCATTTTTTATCATTAACCGCGACGCCTATTCCGCGTACCATTTCATTGACGATGTTTGGTGAATTGTCATTGTCTATTATTGCGCAAAAACCTTCTTCACGAAAACCAATTATTACAAAGGTAGTTGCTATGCATGCGCGAGAGAAAGCATATGAGTTTATTCGCGGTGAAATTTCTCGAGGTAAACAGGTGTTTGTCGTGTGTCCGCGTATTGATGAAGACGAAGAATCGCAGGATTTACCATCAGTGGAAAAGGTTTACGAAAAAATGTCAGTTGATGTATTTCCTCGATGTCGCGTAGAAAAAATTACGGGAAAAATGAAGCAAAAGGAAAAAGATGAAGTGATGGGTCGTATGAAACGAGGTGAAGTTGATGTATTAGTTTCAACGACGGTGATTGAGGTTGGTATTGATATTCCGAACGCGACCGTCATGATGATTGAGGGTGCTGAGCGGTTTGGTTTGGCGCAATTACATCAATTGCGGGGACGGGTTGGTCGTGGGGGCGATCAATCATATTGTTTTGTGTTTGTGTCACCTCACGCAGCAGTTTCAGATCGATTATTGTTTTTTTCTGATCATACTGACGGTTTTGCGCTTGCTGAATATGATTTTCAAGTGCGGGGTGGGGGAGATCGTTATGGGGTGGTTCAGTCAGGGTTTGTGGATACACGGGTTGCTGACGTGACGGACGCCAAATTTTTACAGGTAGTAAAAAATGAAGCAGAACGCTTGCTGCTTGCCGATCAAACACATGAAAAATTTGTGACGTTATGGGAGAAGGTTGCTAAATATAAAGTGAAAACGTTACATTTAGAGTAGGTTATTTTTTATCCTTTAAGAGTGTGTGTACTAATTCTTCGACATTTTTTACTGGAACAATTTTCATAGTAGAAGAAATCTTTTCGGTGGTGTTGGGAATAAGCGCATAGGTAAATCCCAATTTTTCAGCTTCCTTAATGCGCGCTCCTAAGTGGGGAACACTGCGGACTTCACCACCTAATCCAATTTCACCAATGGCAATAATATTGTTGGCGATAACTTTATCATGTAATGCGCTGATTAATGAAACAGCAAGCGCTAAATCACTTGATCGATCATTGAGTTTTATACCGCCTGACACATTAACGAAGACATCATGACTGTCGAAGGGGAGTCCAAGGCGTCTTGAAAGTACTGCTAAAATAATTTGGAGGCGATTACTATCAACACCACTTGCTTTGCGAGCGGGCATACCAAAATTGGTGCGTGAGACGAGCGATTGGACTTCAAGCAACAATGCGCGCGTTCCTTCCATGATGGTTGTTACCATGGTTCCGGGGACTTGTTGAGAACGTTCAGCGAGAAGTAAAGCTGATGGATTACTCACTTCTTCCAATCCACTTTCTTTCATCACAAAAACTCCGGTTTCAGAAACGGCACCAAATCTATTTTTGAGTGCTCGTAATAATCGCAATTGACCACTGCGATCACCTTCTAATAAGAAAATTGCATCGACGACATGTTCTAAGGTTTTTGGGCCTGCTACATTTCCTTCTTTGTTTACGTGTGCGATAAGTAGAATCGGAACGCCTGTTTTTTTAGCGACTTCGGTGAGTTTTGCGGCGCAGGCTTTAACTTGAGTTACCGAACCACTCACGCCTTCGCTTTCCAATGATGAGACGGTATTGATGGAGTCGATGATGGCGATTTTTGGTTTTTCATGTTCAATGGTACTGCAAACATACTCGATGCGCGTGTCATTGATCATGAGAATGTTATTGGTTTTCAAGGTAAGGCGGCGGGCGCGATCTGCTATTTGATTGTTTGATTCTTCACCTGATAAATAGAGAACTTTTTCGTTTTTTGATAGTGCTGCTGCGATTTGTAATACGAGGGTAGATTTTCCAATTCCAGGTTCACCACCTAATACCAAAATTTCACCCGACACAATGCCGCCGCCCAAAATTCGATCAAATTCATCAATCCCCGTAGTGATTCTTTTTTCTTTTTCTTTGGTTTCCTTGAGTTGTTCGACTGGTAGTGGGGGGTAGGTTGTTTTATTGGTTTGGGTGTTGGACGGGTTTGCTTGTTGGGTTACGGTGCTCCATTTGCCACATTGGGTACAACGACCAACCCATTTTTGGAATTGAGCATCACAATTTGAGCAGGAAAAAATGGTGGTTGGTTGTTTCATAGCTCATTATTGTGCCAGTTTTATTCGGTTTAGAGGGGGTAATTATTTGTATGCTTTTTCCAGGTATTGATTTACTTCTTTTATATGTTTTTCTAATAAGTGACAGCTTTTTTTTGCTTTACTAGATCGATTACCAACTTCTTCGTTGGACATGGTAATGCCAAGCATGTTACCAAGTTTTGCAAAATCAAATCCACGAGGATCAGCATGGGTTCCGGATTCAACTAGACAATGAGGGATAATGTTATTGGGAGCAAGTTTAATTTCAGTAACATTTGAGAGATCTTTGATTAAATTTGCGATGCTTTGCATCTGAGCTGTTGTGTACTGGGCGGTGCATTTTTCTTGTGCATCTTGCTTGGAAAATCCATCTTTTTTTGCTTGATTAATGCATATAACGGTTAGTACGCTACTTTTTATATTGATGTCTAAATCAATACCAATTGAGTAGCTATTGGTATTGTTGCCATGTGAAACATATTTATCTATACCTGCAATTTGTTGAATAGTGCCGTCTGGCTCAATATTAAAATGTGTTCCATAGCATTTCCCAATTTTTGCACATTGACTATTCCACCAGGCTATAATTCCAGTTGTTGATCCACCTTCATGTAATACAACGGTAGTTACGCCTCCTTTTCCATTTTTTGCTTTCAGGTCACGGACACCTTTTACTCCTGAGCAGTCTAATTTTCCAAGATAGTTGTATTTCAATTTTGATGCTGTTAGGGATCCAGTAAATTTTTGTGATGGAGCTGCTGATTGACAATTTTGTATTTTTACTTTGTTGCTTTGTTCCTCCGCAGAACCACTTTTTGCATCAAATACTGTATTTTCATCAACATTTGCATGTTGTTCTGTTATATCTTCATCTATCTCGACTCTTGAAATACTTGGTATTACGAGTGCTTTAAATTTTACTAAATCAGGATTGATGGTGTAGAGAATGAGGTATGAACCTAATGCCAAAAACATTCCCATGAGGCCATTGGTTATTTTGGATCGTGCAGCACCAATTCGCTCGCTGCTACCAGCAGATGCTGACCATTGTAATCCGCCAACCATCATCATAATAATTGCTACGATAATTGCGATACCGACAAAGTATTGATAAGCAGCAGCAAAATATTCTCCTACCCATGGAATGACTACTTGTCCACCATCGGTAACGGGTGGAACATCCGATAGTTTGGGGAGAGTGGGGATGGGGATATTGAGTTTTGGTGTGGTGATGGGGAGTGGATTGGTAACTGAATCTTCTGTTGCGTAGGTTGGTGGTATGGATAATAAGACCCCCCATACACTAATTATGGCGGTGACTACAATTTTTTGCAGGAGGGATAATGATCGCATACTTATTTTAATTGAATTTTTTCAACAACATTACCGAGCACATTTTTATAGTAGAGTTCTTTACCATCTGCACTTACTTGTAATTCTTCCGCGTTGGTAGCGGTTTCTGGGACTGCGAGTACTGTTTTGGTACCTGATCGGGTATCAATTTTATAAAAAGTATCAGGAATGTTTGCGGTTACGTTAGGTGAAAAACCTGCACCTTTGGGCATTTCGTTGGGTACTGCACAAATAATATTTGCGTCATCAACGGTGGTACATTTTTGTATCCAGGTGTTCACTTTAATTTCACGAGCGTTACCGCCAACTTTTGAGCCATTAGCATCAACTACCCAGAGGACGGGTTTGTAATCGTTACGTGATGAGTAGGTGGTATACATGAGTTGTTTGCCATTGGGGAACCATTTTGGTTTAAAACCATAACCATCAACAATCAATGATTTGTTGTTTTCACCATTTTGGCCAAGGACAAAAATTTCTTGACTTTCACCTCCCGCCGGATCTCCTGTTTTTGAAAATCCGACCACTTCAGCGCCTGGATTCCATGCGATTTCTATTTTATCTGCATTTTTACCGAGCGGTTCAATTCCTTTTGCTTGAGTTCCATCACTGTTTACGGTTAACAACCAATTTTGATTTTCATTGATGCCTTTTGAAATGGCTGCAATTTTGTTTCCATCAGCACTAAAGCTAAAGTTACTCCAGTGGGTTGGAAGGGTAACTTGTTTTTTGGTTTCGAGATCATAAATAATGTTGTAGCTGTCAGGAAATTCCATGGCTACTTTTTTTGCATCGGGACTCCACGCAATTTGTTGTACATTAAAAAATTTATCGTCGGTTAATTGTTTAGGATTACCATTTGCATCGAGTGTGTAAAATGTTCCGTTGTTTGCATCGTAATATTGTAATCCTCCTTTATCATTTATCGTTAAACCTTTTGCTGAACTTGCGGTGACAAGTTTTGTTTTTGTTGCGCCACCTTGCGCTGTTTCACTGAAAGGGAGTGCTGCATCTCCTTGTTTTGCTTGAGTATTTTCTCCTGTTCCATTGGCTGCTGTGGTTCCATCACTGTTGGGTAGACCTGATGTTTCGGTTGTATTTTGTGGAGGAGTTGTTGGTATGGTGGGTGTATTTTTAAAGAAGAAAAAATACAACGCAAAACCAATTCCTAAGGTGGCAGCGATAAAGAGTATTGCAAGAATGATTTTATCTTTGGTCATAATTATGGTGATTGTTTTGTGGTATTATTTACGGCTTTGGTTGCAGTGTTTAGTCCGTTGACGATGGTGGAAACAGTATTGCCAACAACTCCAGTTATCATATCGAGGGCAACAACCGCAAAACCTACAAATAGTATACCAGTTAAGAAAATACCTGCACAGCCGCTACAGGATGAAAAAAATATAGTTTGTGCATTGTATGCTTTTTTTACAAATTTTCTTTTAATTTGATATGACGATTGTGTGATGGCAAGAGCTGCTGCTTTTTTATATAGTGCGCGTCCTTTGTAAATTAGAAATGCTGCGACTGCCAAGAGTCCTGCGCCGATGACAGGACCGATTAATGTTATAAACGCACACACAAATCCAAGTCCTAAACCACCTACGATTACGCCACTACGAGTATATCGAGCAGCTTTTGCAATCATGACTTCAATGTTGGGATTTTCAGTTGTGTCTTCAATTTCTGATTGTTGTTGCGCTTGTTGCTGTTGGTTTTGGGCATTTATCATTTGTGCTTGTTGCGCCGCTTCTTCTTCTCGTTGTTCTTCCAGTTGTCGTTGTAGCTCAATATCAACGCTTTCGTTGCGTTGTTTTTGAGGGGGAATGGGAAGTGAGTCACGTACTGCCATACTTATTTTGCGTGAATAGTCACATCATCACCTTTGATTGCCAGTGAAACCGTTGCTCCATTTTTTGGATTTTCTTTAATGAGGAAGTTGGAAAGGGGATCTTCAATCATTTCAGAAATAATGCGACGCACTAACCGTGCTCCTTGTTCAGGAATATGTGATGCTGACAACATTTTTTCTTTGAGATTTTGTGCGACTTGTAAGTTGTAGCCGAGTTTGTGTACACGTTCTTGTACCTCTTTGAGTTCTTTTGCAATGATTGCGTTGATGTCGTCTTTATTTAAGGGTTTAAATACGATGACTTTATCAATGCGGTTTAACAGTTCACCTTTGAATTTTTCTTTTAATAATTCCTTCACTCGTGATGCACTTTCTAAGAAATCCATTTCTTTGGCGTCAGTTTGGCGTGCGCTAAATCCCAGAGTTCCTGAAACGAATCCTTGTAATTCCATCGCGGCGGTCATGATGATAATGGTATTTTTGAAGTTTATTTTTTTACCTGATCCGTCGGTTACTTGTCCATCGTCTAAAATTTGAAACAAAATATTGAGTACATCGGGATGTGCTTTGTCGATTTCATCAAATAATACTAAGGTGTGAGGTTTTTTGCGGATAACATCGGTGAAATTATTTTGTTCTTTGTAGCCGATATATCCTGCCGGAGCACCTAATAATTTACTTGCGTTGTGTTGTTCTTTAAATTCTGACATGTCCACGCGCAAGTATGCGTCGCGACTTCCAAAAACCGTTTGTGCAATTGATTTGGCAAGTTCTGTTTTTCCAACTCCCGACGGTCCCACAAAAAGAAATGAGGCCATGGGGCGGGAAGAGTGGGAAAGTCCCAGTCTCGCTTTGCGGATACTTTGCGCTACTTCTTTAATAACGTGTTGTTGACCAATAACTTTTTCCGCGAGGATAACTTCTAATGATGCAAGTTTTTCTCGCTCATTATTACTCATGTTTTCAATAGGTACACCTGTTTGGTTGGCAACAACCGCAATAACACTTTCAGGAGTAACGAGTCCATGTGTGTCGGTGTTGTTTTTGTGGAGTCTTCGTTTTAAGGCGTAGACTTTATTTTTTAATTTTCGTTCTTTTTCTTTCAGGGTGAGTGCGGTGTCAAAATCTCCTTTTTCCATGGCTTGTAATTTTTTTCGTTCCACGCTTTGCAATGCTTCTTCGGTTGTCATGAGTTCACGACGTTCGTTGGTTTTAGAACTTGAAACAGCAACGCGTGCTGATGCTTCATCTAAAATATCGATCGCTTTATCAGGAAAAAAACGATCGGTAATATATCGAGCTGCTAATTCAACAGTGGTGTCGATTGCTTCGGGAGTTATTTCCACGTGATGAAATTGTTCGTATTTGTGTTTGATGCCGCGTAAAATTGCTTTGGTTTGATCAGGGGTCGGTTCTTCTACGTGAATAGGTTGAAAACGACGTTCTAAGGCAGCGTCAGTTTCTATGTGTTTTTTAAATTCAGCTTCAGTGGTTGCCCCAATACAACGAAGTGATCCGCGAGCAAGAGCTGGTTTTAACATGTTTGCTGCATCAAGTGTGCCGTTGTTTGCACCGGCACCAATGAGGGTGTGAATTTCATCGATAAATAAAATAATGTCGGGGTTTGCTGCAAGTTCATCAACGATTTGTTTAATGCGTCCTTCAAATTCACCGCGGTACATGGTTCCCGCAATCACCAATCCTAGATCGAGTGATAAAATTCTTTTTTGGAGAAGGGAATCGGGAACTTCTTTGCGTAAAATGCGTAGCGCTAAACCTTCCACAATTGCGGTTTTACCAACTCCCGGATCACCGAGTAACATCGGATTATTTTTGGTGCGGCGCGACAAAATATACACCATGCGTTCGATTTCTTTGTCGCGTCCAATCATGGGATCTTTGTGTTTTTCACTTCCGGGAATAGTTAATTCGGTAGTAAAAAAATCTAACGCAGGAGTTTTGGAGGTTGATTCGCTGTGTTGGTGATTTCCTTGTGGTTTTGGTGGTGTGTGTGCATGTACGGGTGTGCCTTGCTGATTTTGTTTTTGTTGATTTTTAAGTTGTGTTTTTTCATCTTCAAAATAATCCATGGCTTGCATGATTTCAGGAAGTTTACCACTTGCACTAAAGACTGCTTGCAATTCGTTGTGGAGAGATTTTGATTTTACGCCGCTAATTTTTAACGCTTCATCAACCGCGCTATCTTTACATTCTAAAAGACTTGCGAGTAAATGTTCGGTTCCTACGTAGGAATGTTGGTGTACTGAAGCAATGAGTACTGCTTTTTCGATGACTTGTTTGGTTTTGTCGTCGAGTGCGGGGATTCCACCAAAGACATCTTTGTTTACGGGTTTTTGTTTGGTTATGAATTGTTTGACGGTGCTCGTATCAAAATCACTTTTATATAATAAATCAGCACCAATACAACCTTGTTCGAGGGCGAGTGCTAATAATACATGGACGGGGCCAATATGGGATTCGTTTGCTTCAACAGCTATTGCGTAGGCGCGTGCCAATACGTTACGTAAATGAGAGGTAAATTTGTCGAGAATATCGTGTTCCATACGATGAATTGTTCAACAAACAGTGTACCACACAATT
>CAZUUO010000025.1:0-11701 GCA_964622665.1 uncultured Gammaproteobacteria bacterium
ATTGTTTGTAAGCTTGGCGTACTTGTCGTTGTTTCAACAGGATTTTCAACGGGTGTTGTTTCTTCAATAGGTGGAACAATAATATTTTCAATGGGTTGTTTTACTACGGGAATAGGTTTCTTAAAAAAATACGCGTAATACACATACCCACCACCACCCAATACCAACAGTAACACCACCACACTCACCACAATTAATACCGGACTAATTGATGATGGTTTCACTAACGAAATTTGTGGTTCTCCTATCGGTTTATTTTCTTGATTGGTTTCGTTTTGTTGTGGTTGCGTTGGTGTTGGCACTGTTTTTATTTCACTGAGCGTTTTCTTTTTTTCTTCACCACCACTTACAATTCCCCCCATGCCATTACCCATTTTTCCATTATAAAATTCTTCAGGAATAGTACGCACAATTATGTTTGAAATTGAAGAAGGCACTGCTCGTTGTGCAGTTTTACTTTTTTCAAATTCAGATTCTTTTTTAGAATCAAACATAGACTAAGGGTTGACAGTTGGTGATTTGCTATCAAAAATTCTTCCAGGACCTATTGGACTATAATTATTTTTCACCTCAGCACCATCACTAAAACCATCCCCATCAGTATCAGCAACTAATGGATTTGATTTCCAAATATTTATTTCTTCTTTGTCGGTTAATCCATCACCATCAGTGTCTGCTTTTTTAGGATCTGTTCCATTTTTTATTTCTTCTTCTTCAGATAATCCGTCACCATCAGTGTCCACAGAAACAGTTGTCACATTTGTCGGAATAATATTGGTTGTTGTGGTGGTTTGTGTGGCACTTATTTCACTGGTACTCGTTGTATTTTCGATATTTTTTTCTTCCGTAAGTGGAGGAATAATCGCATCCACTTGTTCAACCGGAGCTACAACTTCCTCTTTATTTGTTACCTTTGGCACATCATTCGTGTTTGAATCACGAAGTAATAGCATCATAGCTCCATATGCAATACCTCCAAATACTACCAATCCAATTAACACACCAAATAATACTCGATGTTTAGAAAAAAGTGATTCTTCTAGTGGCGCTGTACCCATTCCTGCCACACTTTCAGGAACACTCTGGGTTTGTACGCGAGGAATTGCATTTTCTGGTGGCTGGATTATTGTCTCGTTGCTATTTGGAATAGGGCGTAATTTTCCTGCATCCAAGGCGCTTGGGCCATTTTCTATACCACCTTCGCCAAATCGAAATCCTCCTGAATGTGGATCGGAATTTGTTCTACTTTCTGTTGTTGGTGGTAATGACGGTGGTGTCGGTATTTCATTTTTTTCTGTTGCATCTAACATGTCTTGTGGCTCTTTTGCGGTTGGTAAATTTTGTGGGGGATTATTTTCAAACATATGGGTATAGTATAGCACGTTACATTATTCTTGAGGTGTGAGTTTATAATCTTCATTCCAATCGGATATACCATCACCATCAGAATCAGCACGTTTTGGATCTGTCTTTAAGACATTCACTTCAAAGTGATCAGTCAATCCATCGTTATCAGTATCTATTTTATCAGGATTAGTACCTAACTTTAATTCTTCGGCATCAGTTAACCCATCACCATCCCTATCATCACTTTTTGATAATAATGCTTCACGTTGTGCAAGAATTTTTTTCAAAGCATCTTCTGCACTTTCTTGTGGTTGTGTTGTTGAACCTGTTGATTGCTGTGTTATTTCAGGAGTTGGGGTGGTGCGGTGCGTTACCAACCACACACCACCCCCAACAATAATCAGTGCAATCACACTTCCTAAACCTATTATGATCATTTTTTTATCCATAAAAATTAGAATAAGGGAAGTAGTGATTTTGCATCTGCATTCGGTGACAACAAGAAGTACATCGTATTTTCATCAGATGGCAATGTTTTTTCTTGTAAAGAATTTTTATATGCTGAGTATTCAGCAGCACTTCCCACGGTCACATCTTTTACCAATCCATTTGCATTATACAAAGCAACCCTGACCTTTCCTGTGTAATTTGCAAACTTTTTACCCGTGTTATCTCGTACTTTTACAATGTATGCAGGGGCTGCATTCATTTGGTACAAACCATTTTTAGTAGGGTATAGTCTTAGTGTTTCATAACCACCCACCGTAGCATCTGTTCTATCGAGGGTTGCTGCTGTAGTTTGGTTATACTTTAAACACTTCACACCCGCACAATTACTTGACTGTATCTTACTGAGTGTCATTATCGGTTTTCCGCCATCAACAACATGGAGCGTCACATCAATATCAGTAATTTTGTCATCCCACGAGGTTACTATTGCATAGCTATTACCCGGTAGTTTACTTTTCTCAAATAAAAACGTATCAAATCTTCTAAACACATTGTCACCGGGAAACGATGCCGTAGTTTCAGTTGTGTAATTGCTTGCGTTTTGGTCCATTGCAACATACACACGGTAAGGTGTACATGCTGGTGTACCATCAACATTAGTAACCGCCGTCATGTCAAAATTAATAGTGCTGCCTAATGCTTTGCCACCAACGTCAGGAAACAGCCCATTCTTATAGTAAACACCTGCTCTTGCACTAAGCGCACCAGTTCCTGTTGATGAAAGTCCATCCTTCACCTTAACTACAACATGACCTAAACTTGTGCCTTTGTTGGTATATGAACACTTGATACATCCTGTTTCAGTAATTCCATTACATTGTGCACTGCAACTTGGTGTACCAGCGTCATATCCAAATTGTTGACACATCGTTGCTGAATTAGAGGTTCCAAAGTCTTTGCCATCACATTTTTCAGGACCATTTAATATACCGTCTCCACAGCGAGCACCGGTAATTATTTTATTTTTACAACCTGTTTCACCCGTTGCTGGGTTTGGTGCACTGCAATATGGGCAAGTTCCTTTATAGGGTGCCGAACATTTTACCCCATTGTTACTTCCCAAATCACATTCTTCACCCTTATCAATTTGTCCATCTCCGCATCCATCAGCAACTACCGGACTACCTCCACCCACTGTTGCAGGAAGTGCTGAACAACTTGCACCCTTTGCATTAACAGTCCAAGAACAAGTATTACTACAACTTCCTGTTTTTTGTCCGGGGTTACCATTATTCATGGTGCAGTCAATTTTTACTTCACCTCCATTTGGACCAGCATCACACTCTTCTCCTCCATTTACTACCCCATCTCCACAGTAGGGACCAAATGAACGACAATCCCAGTTACATGATTGTTCTTTTTTGGGTGCATATGTGGTTACTGATTTTGTACTACACACCCCGCAATTATAGACACGAGACAAGATTAATCCGTTTGCTTTTAAGTCAGTAGATGTGCATTTCGAAAAATCACCAACAAACTCATTGAGTGGAATATTTTTTGTACAATCAGCATCCGTTGAACAACTGATTGCTCTATTACCGTCACAGCGCTTTAACTCACATACTTCAGGTCCTTTTGGATTTGAGGTTGCATTCTGAATTACTCCGTCGCCACAAGCGAGTCGAGTAGTACACGTAGCATTACAGTACCCATAGCTGCCATTATATTTTCCATCATCACATAATTCACCTGCATCCAGAACTCCATTACCACACGATGCACCAGCTTGGCTTACCACTTTTCCTTTCTTACAATCAGCCTGACAAATATAGGTATAGGTTTTATTTCCTACTACTTCTTTTACTTGTGATCCTTTTGGATCGCACTCTTCATCTCCTTCCAAAATATTATTGCCACATTGTGCAACTGATGATGCACCAACCGCAGTGTTCGTACATGCTCCATCCGTAATTAAACGAACATTATTAATTTCGTTGTTTTTCCACAATGCAGTACTCAATTCAAATTGAGACTTAATGACGTAATCTTGTGCATTATTTTTTGTTTCGTACGCATACATAAATGATCCAGCAGGACATGCATACGTACCTGTTTTTGCATTCCAACAAGTGCCACTTTCTGCGTCTTTATCACTACAAGCTGCTAATTTATTAATAGGATCTATCGGTAAACTCGTTTTTAACTCGTTACCCAATGCTCCCTGCCACGATTTCCAAGTAGAAACTGACTTACCTGGTAAGAAACTTCCCGCACCAATTACCGGATAGGTACCTCGTTGCTCAAAGTAGGTATCCAATAAATTTTGCATGGTTTTTGTGTCTGATAGACGTTGTACATCGCGTGCTGCTTTAGTTTTTACCGCATCACAGCGTCTATTGGTGCCACATTGTGTATCATCAATACAGGCAGTGCTTGGTTTTACCAATTGTTCATCTTCCATCTGACCCAAACCTATTCCTGAAACCGATTTTTCAACGTAGCAGAGATTTGTTGATCTTACGTTTACTGCTAATTTAAAGTTTTTCACTATTTGGTTAAAGATTGCAACCGTTGTTGCATCTGCTCCCTGATTGTACGAAATTACATACACGTTCGTTCGTAATTCTGTCACGGTTCTTCCTACAACACTTGCATTAATACCTGAAATATACACCGTACGACCATCTTGTAATGCACTAAATCCATCTACCACAACTGGTGTTGGATTTCCTGCAAATCCTCGAGCAGCATACCATTTTTCAATGGGTAAATGGTCGTAATTTTTTTCTACTCGAATACCAATCACATCCTTGTTAATGCGTGCCCCTTGTTCGTTGACTGGTGAGAAAAAGAATTCTTTCAATGTTGTTGCTGCATCAGGTGGGTTACCAATAACTACTGGTTGCAATGATGGCAAATCATCGGACACTAATGAAGAAACCCCTTGATCTTTACAATAATTGAATTCGAAGTTTGTATATATGGTATTTTTTGCACCACCATTTAATGAGAACCCATTACCAAATTGAGAGCTATACTTTGCATTGAATCGATCATTAAACAAACCTTTATTATTGTTTAGTTTAGGCCATGGATTTTCACAAAATGCTGACGTGAGTTCAGTTGTTGCAGTCAATGTTTTATCTTTTGTATTAGTACCTCCATCATCCGTAATAGTTGCTAATACCGACAATTGAGAACGTCCCTGCACACTCGTTGCAAATACATTTTGTGATGAAATTACTGAACTTGGTTTGTTGGTTTTTTCATTATTTTCCCCGTATAAATATACGCCACTTGGTTCTTCATTGGTTGATACCCATTCATAATTCCATGCATACACACCAGGAACTGGCGTTAACTCAGCACCATCTTTTGAAAGTGCCCGTGAAACAAATTGATGATTTTCATTTTGTTTCGTAAACAAATATTCATCAGTATCCAGTTCAAGATTCTGCAACGTACACAATTCACTACCTGTTTGGAATTTAAATGTTTTATAGCCATCACTGAACGCAATACCTTGTGCTGATTTTGCTCCTGAGGTTCCACCTTTTACTGCAAAGTAATACTCAGTATTTTTATTAAGCAGTGCACTTGGTGAGAATAGAATACGCGTTTTTTGTGCATCAGTAATTGCCTTGATAGTTCCTTTTACTGGTGAAGGACATGCTGTAATATCAGCGTACACTGGTTTACCAACCACATATTGCATCACTCTATCAATCACATTTTTCCACCATGCACCTTTTTCATTTCCTACCCCAAGAATCACCGGTGCCCCCATATCTCCCGGACAATTGGTGGTACCATCTGAGACTTTTACAAATAATCCTACATTACCCACCAAAGACGCATGATCAAGTGGTGCTGATGTCTCAGTCCATACCGCTGTATTCGTACAAATATTTGTACTATTATTTTCTGGATAATTTTTTACCATTTTAGGTCTAATTCCGCAGCATGAATTATTAGCAAGTCCCATCTCTTCACCATTAATTCCCGTTGAACAGTCGGCGTCACTTAAAAATCCACATTGCAAAACGAATGAACCATCACCTTTTGCATTTTGTGCTTTATTTGCTTTATCGGCTGTAATTTGTGCAGAAACTAATGTTTTTTGCTCGCCATTCACCACAGTACTTTGTCCCAACGCAGTAACTTTTTGAGTTGGGTCGATGCGGGAATCACCATCATTACTTGGATCACATTGTTCGCCCTGTTCTACATCAATAATACCATTACCACATGAGGCACTAGTCATTGAGGGAATAAATTTTGGATTTAAACAACGATCTGTACAAGTGTTTGTTGTGCGAGGCTTACAACTTCCCTTTCCACACTCACTATCTTTTTTACAAGTAGCACCATTCTCACATCGCAAACCTTCGTCACATGTTTCTCCCGCTTCCAATACTCCATTACCACATGATGCAAAGATAACGCCAGCACATTGTGATTGTAGTGCTTCTGGTGAGTTTGCGGTTATGTCAGCACATTTAGGATCAAAACGAACTGACCCTTCACTTAAACATTGGCTTGAGCAACCGTCACCATTTGCCGTATTACCATCATCACACATTTCTCCTAATCCAATGTCTCCGTTTCCACACACCACTGAACTTACGGCTCCTTCATGTAAACATTGACTTGAGCAACCGTCACCATTTTTATTGTTTTTATCATCACAGCTTTCACCCAACTCTGTTTCAACCTTTCCATTTCCACAACTTGCCGTAGAATTACCTTTTAATAAACAATTTGATGTACAACCGGGGCCCCCATCACACATTTCAAATGGCGCGGTAACTACACCGTCCCCACAAATTGCTTTATAAAAATTGCTTCCCGCAAGAGTACAGCTACTGGTGCAGTATTGTGGCATTTCTCCCGCATCATCATTACTTACTTTTGCAACATTGTTATCTGCAACACTCCAGTTCCATGCATATGAACTTGCTTGTAACGTTTGTCCTTTTGCATCGCAACTGTCAGGTGCTGTACGAGGAATAGCACGATATGTTACTGAACTTCCAATACTTTTTACTCGACCTTCAACCGGCACCACATCAACTGATTTTACCACACACTCGTCACCACTATTTCTAGTTCTAAATTTCCATGTAAAATCGGTGTTCGCATTAGTATTTGACAATGAACCACCTGATGCACTTTTAATGCCGTTTTCTCCTCCTTTTACCGTTACTTTATACCATTGTCCTGCTTTAAATTCATCACTCAAATCAAGTATGTATCGTGTGCCATTTTGTGCGATTGTTTCACTTACCCCCGCGATAGTAATAATGTCCCCTGTTTGTGTACATGACTCTTCTGTACATGCTTCAACTATTATATTTCCTTTTAGTGTAGCACTGTTCATCGCCACATTAAATCCAACTTCTACGTCACCATTTATACATGCGGCATTACAATTTGGACTATATGAAACAACTTGTGGACGTGCCAATGAAACTTTAACACTTCCGTCAGTGTTAACATTCTTTCCACTTGGATTTGTATAGTTTGCTTTAAAAATATACCCCTTACTATTCGCAGGATGTTCTTTTAGGGTGGTTACTGTACGTGATTGTGGTTTATTTGCAACCGGACCCAAATTTACTGAAGCTGGGTTTGGATCATTTACCACTGAGTAACTCCACGCTCCCCCATTCGTGTTAAATAACACACAGGCATCATCCCCTCTACCACTTGCATTAATAATGAGAGGACGAGTTTTTTCTTGTGGTTGCATTACCAATCCCAACGAATCAGCCGCCACTTGAGTTGGATCAACTAATACACTCGTCACTTCACAAGCTTCAGTGCTATTTTTTGTTTTAAAAGTAAAACATGCACTAGCATCCCCGCTTAAGCTTGTTGGTTTTTTACAAGTTTCATCTTTGGCCATGGTTAATGGTTTACCAGAACCTGATAATTTTATTCCGGTAATATTGGTGCTTAAGGTGACGCGATAGCGAGTATTTGGTTGTAATTTTTGTTTTGGTGCTACTTCAAATCCAAAACCTTGCGCAGTATTAGTATCAAGTACACCTTCAACAATACTTGTTTTTTCACAAGCGTCGTCATCACATTTTTCTACCACTAAATCTTTACCCAAACTAAATTCACGCACAGCTGTCGTGAATACACCAGTAATCTTTGCATTAATACATGCTTCATTTCCCCCATTTCTACCACTCCATGGTGCTGGACTTGGCACAATTGCATTTCCACATTGAAATACCAACGATGGAATTACGGGAATATCACCCGTTGAAAATAGCCAGCTATAGTTAGCGGCAACAGCTCCGGCACTTCCTGGACATTGGGAACCTTGTGGTACACAGCTTCCCTTTGCACTACCTGCATCACAACAGGTACCTCCATTTGCACATCCGGCAACTTTACAATCTTGTACGACAAATGGAAATCCATTGCTTACTAAAGATTGGTTGGTAGCAACGGTTACATATCCTGTTTTTGCGTTAGTATCAATTCCAACATTTCCAAGATTTGATTGTCCCCATTCACCCACACTTAAATTTGTGCCATCTAATGCAACGGTTCCTTTTTCAGTTCCAAAATTTTCACCACTTATTTTAACTTTGCTACCAGCGGGTCCATTATCTGGGCTGATATTACAAATAGATGGGTTTGGTGCCCCATTTTCAACAATCAATGACACGCCCTTTGTTTTTACCACAGGGTTTACTCGTTCAATTGCAACCTCAACATTGCCCACTACTCCAACAGGAACCCTCACCACAATACGATTATTAGTCCATGCATTAGTACTACATTCAGCAGGTAAATTGAAATCTCCCAATTTATCACCAAAGTATACCGCACCACGTGCATCTCCAAAACCATTTCCACTAATCACCACGACACTACCTGGTGTTGTTTTTGATGGAGAAATAGCACTTACCGTTGGCTGCGTAGTACCACTTCCTTCTTTTACTTTTACCGACGCCGGATTACTCTTGTTGTCACCTCGTGAAACCATTACTGAGTGTAATCCTGCAGGAATAGATGGAATAGTGCTGACAATTTTTGTCTCACTCCATTGCTTTGGGGAAATAAATACGTCCCCCATTACAACTCTACTATTTGCATCTTGTGTAGCACCAAATCCTGAACCGGTAATAGTCAAAGATGTTCCAAAAAATCCTTCTTTTGGTGTTACACATAAAATACCAGGACGAACCACCTCATTAACGGTAAATGCAGGTAATTTTGGTCCCGCAGTATCACTTGTGGTATCTGCTTTTCCATCTTTACGAGTCACTTTAACGCCACCTGTTGTTGCACCTTGAGGAACAATTGCAATGATTTCGTTGTTACTCCAAGAAATTAAATTACCACAGCTTGCAATTGTCGCAACTTTTTCAGTAGCGCCAACTCCAAAACTTACTGATCCAGTACCTTTCTCAGCACCAAAACCTTTTCCAATAATTGATACAACACTTCCCGCAGCACCATCATTATTGAATACACCGTAAATTACTGGATCTTCACTACATTGATTTGTTTTTTTATCACAAATACCGCTGGCACATTGGGTGTCATTACTACAACTTCCCCCATTACAACTCAAACATGACGTTCCCCCACAATCCACACCCGTCTCATCGCCCGCTGGTTTTGAGGTGCTCGTGTTTTGGATACCATCAGAACATTGTGCGCCTTGAGTACTGTAATTGAATGGGCGTTTTTCACTTTCGTTGTTAGAGGTATCCGTTGCCGTAATATTAATTACATCATTTTGAAATAACTTTAAGCCGTTTGTTGTCCAAGGGAAGGTTATTTCTGTTTCTAGAGGATAGTATCCATCAACACCTTGCTTTGCTTGGTAGTAACCATACAAAGTATCTCCCTTAAATACTGAAATATGTTTCACTTCCGTATTATCTTTTGCTTGTGAATGGCCAACAAAATCAGTATCAAGTGGCATTACCGTACCATTACCAAATTGTGCACCTGCTCCACCCTTTTGATGAAGATAGGAAATATCTGCACTTGGTTTTGTTGCGTCATCAATGTTTCCCGTTTTAACAATTACCGTGCAGGGATTTGCTGCATCACATTGTAATGGCAAACCATCTTCTGTTGTAATTCCAGCAATTCCATCTTTTACGGTCAATACATATTCTGCATTATTTTCAAAACAAAATGGTGTATTCTTGCTATTTTTTGGACATACCGTCTTTGCTTTTAATCGCACCATGTTACCATCAGTTTCTAAATCAACTGGTTCTTCGACATTATTTTTTGTTAAGAAAATTGTTTGATTAAAAATTACCGTTGAAAGTTTTGGTGTTGCTGCTTCACCAAATCCCTTATAAAAATATAAGTTAAATTCAGGTACAAATCCCGCTTTAGTACTTGAAGGCATACGAACCACCATCACACTACTTGAACCGCCCGGTAGTCCACCACCAGCACCACCTGTTCCTGAGCCGTCACCAGCACCATTTCCTCCAATTCCACCCGTTGTACCATTAACGATAGCGTTGATTACAAAACTTGCAATAGCAAAAGAACTCAAGATTACCATGAGTCCAATTGATCCGTTGATCATTATTTTTTTTGCTTGGTCTACTTTTTCATCTGACCCCCCTGCAGTCATCCAGACAAATCCACCGTAACCAATTAAGCACACAGCAGTTATTCCCAATAGTCCAAAGAATGCACGGATGCCACGCGCGATCATCAGGGTGAGATTTCCTTGTGCTAGCCCAATATTGCCAGCAGCATCTTGTAATCCTAGGTCTGTTTGAGCAGATACACTAGCACCCACCAGCAAAGTAAGTGCGGCGAGAGTTCCTATTGCAAATGATATTCGTCGGTTCATACGTTACTTTGTACTATCAAATTTATTAGCACACACCTGTTCACTACTGTACGCTACCCCATCACAACAATATGGTTTTGCAGCTGTTGCATTACAAGTTGTTGAACGAGCTGGTACAAAACAATTATTTTGTCGATCTTTCAGTTTTTCATTTGCTTGCGGCATGTACGTGAATACTTTTTGATCAGTGCTGGGGAGAAATGGTGCATGTTTTATTTCTACTCTCGTTCCGGTTACAACCGCCCCATTTACCGCTTCATTTCCATTACTATCAATATCTTGAGAGGCTGAGTAAAACCACTGTTCCAAATTTTTCGGTTGCATTAGTTTTGTGCTTCCTACTGAAGAGAGTAATAATGGTTCACTAAAGGTGAGAGATAAGCCAGCTGTAGGATTTACAAACGACTGCCCAATGGTTGGCGAATGACTGGTGACTGTTGGACCTTCGGTATCTATCGTAGATCCCGTTGCGAAGTCAAACTGCACCGAATCTTTTGGGCTACCTTCTGCTTTTCCATCACTATTACCGTCTAATGAATTTCCCGATAAACTCATCACTCCTGTTCCCAAAACTCCTTTTGGTGCACCTCGTTGAGTATCAATTGATGCTGCCGTTGCAGAAACTGTTATGTCGCTTTTTTCTGGTAGACAATAGAACTGTTCACCGCAAGCACTTTTACCACAAGGGTTATTTGGTCTAAATTCTGCACTTTGTGCATTGTTGGTTATTGTCCAGACACCACTTACTTCTGAGCCACCCTTCACCACCTTCATACCGCCGGTTGCATCATCCAAAATTGAAGTAGGTAAAATTGCTTTATCAAAATTTACCGTCACCGTCGCATTAAGGTAAGCATTTTTGCTATTCTTACTTGGGTAAATTGAAGTTATTTTGGGTGGAATACTGTCGACTTTCGTGCCTACAGAAAAATTCCAGGTATATCCATCTTTTGTTCTAAACAAATCTCCTGTTCCCGTGATGGGATCGTTTTTTTGAATACCACTTAATGCTACTCCGTATTCAGTATCAGAATTGGTATTGCCTAA
>CAZUUO010000026.1:0-10725 GCA_964622665.1 uncultured Gammaproteobacteria bacterium
GGAAAAAATAAATCCGCACCCGGCATTTTTTCTTGTAGTTTATGATTGCGATCACGCCCTGCCATGCACCCCGTCACACAAATAATCTGTCTTGTTTTTCCGGTAACTCGTTGTTCATGTAATTTTTTTACCAATCCGTACACCCGATCTTCTGCAGATTTTCGAACCGAACACGTATTTAAAATAATAACATCAGCTGTTTCTTCTTCATGCAAAACAAATCCCGCACCGTGCATAATGGTCGCGATGCGTTCTGAGTCATTTTTATTCATTTGGCACCCATATGTAACCACGTGATACGTCGCCATAGTTGCCCTATTATCCCCAAAATTATCATTTTTTTCAAGTGATAACTACGTACCAAGACCCTTGTCAAAAAGAGCCAAAAACCCTATACTACTCTTTCCTGCTTGTCGGCTTGAAGAAGTAAGTTATTATGGATCAAAACGAACTTCACGCCGTCTCTCTGTTACTTCGGGGGGCGTCTAAAACACTCATCATTATTGATGAAAAAAACCCTGCAACCCATTACCTTGCAGAGTGTCTTGTTGCACTCATTTCTTCATTTCATAACGAAGCATTTGTTATTGCACAACACCCCATTTCCCATCCCCTCATTACCTACCCAACGATCACAGATTATCCAACAACATTCACAACAACACTACTCGATGTGGGAAATATTTTAGCATCACAAACACAAAATACCCTCACCCTCACCACATCCAACAAACCCCACATCACCACCACCTACCCTTGTGACGCAATTATCATTCTTACAACTCGACCCTTAACAGAATCAGCATTTCTCATCAACAATCCTAGTCTCTTACAACATATCCCTTCAATTATTCTGACCAATGAGCCAACCGTAAACCACACCGCAACACATATCATTACCAGCAATACCAAAGCAACACTTGCACAAGTGTGTCTTGAATTACTCCAATCGCTATCGGTTGAAATTACCGAAACCATGGCGACAGCATTACTCGCGAGCCTATATACAGAAACAGATTTTATTGCAAAACCAATCAACCAAAAAACTCTAAAAACCGCAAGTACACTTCTTGAAAAAAATGCTGCACACGAACGCATCATGAAAGCGCTTCTTCGCAATAAAACCATTGAGGAATTATCACAATTAGGAAAACTATATGGAGATATGCGCTACAGCACAAAAAATACTATAGCCTACAGCACCACACCAACATCAAAAAAAATTGGTCAAACTGCCGCGCGAGAAATTTTTACCTCACTACCAACGACTCACCTCATAATCATACCTGACATTGAAAGTTCATCCTCCACCTACCATGTATGGTGTGACACCACACTTTCACTCCTTGATCTACTCTATGCCGTTGAAGGAGACATAGAAAAAGACTACGCCCACATAACAATTACGGGGGATTTATCGACATTTATAAACTATCTACAGGAACATATTGAGTCCACATAAGCCCCGTGCTAGTATGAATCCACGCGAGTGTAGCTCAGTGGTTAGAGCTATCGGCTTATATCCGATCGGTCGAAGGTTCGATCCCTTCCACTCGCACCAAAGAATCCGTGAAAACGGATTTTTTGTTTATTAGTATCTGTGATACACTACCAACACAAGTTCTTCTAACTCATATCACTTGAAAATCGCCTTTATACATAACGACAAAAAAATTGGAACCGGGGCGCATTACATCAATGATCTTATATCTTTAAAATTGAAAAAAAATGGTCTTGAACTAAAAAATTTCTATCCCAAAACATCACTGATTGAAGGACCTATTCAATTAAACGGTTTAAAAAACATTTTATTTTTTTACTCACTTCTTGAAAAAAGAAGAGAAATTCTGAAATTTGATCTCATCCAAGGAACAACCTACACGCCACTTCCGTTCCTTGCCTACAAAATTCCTGTTGTTGCACATTTTGGTTCCACCACTCGTGGTTTTTTAAAAAATACACCCCAAGCAAACACTATTGATGATGAAACAAAAGACACATGGTACACCCTCAAAAAAAATAAAATTGTTTCAGAACTCAACATTAAAACACGCCGTCCACTCCGTGACATTGCTGAAATTGAAGAATATGTCGCCCAACATGCCAACGCTGTCATCGCCACCTCTCTTAATGTTGTCAAAGAATTAGAGCAAGCAGGAGTGCCCAAATCGCATATTCACCTTATTCATAATGCGATTGAGGATTACTGGTTTGAAACAAAAAAACCAACCATCGATAAAAACCCGCGTATTGTATTTTTAGGAAGACTCGGCAACGATGCATTTACCCTCATCCTAAAAGGTCTCGACCGTCTTGTGCACATCTACAACCACTTCCCACAAGTTCCTAAACATACCTTCTGCATGTCCACCAATAAAAATTTACTCACCTATCTCACAAACACCCTTCCAAATCACACTATCACCGCCAACACACAAAAAGACAAATTACCCGAACAGCTCGCACAACTCCGTGGCAGTATTTTATTCATCCCCTCCCGATATGAAGGTTTCTCATTAAGTTTAATCGAAGGAATGTCACAAGGCTTAATACCGTTGATTTACGCAGTTGGTGTTGCACCTGAAATAATAATAAACGGAAAAAATGGGTATATTGTCACCTCTCAAAACGATGTCATCAAAAAAATAACCCTCATTCTCAAGGACGAAAAGCTCAGAAAAAAATTATCTCGCCATGCGATAGAAACCGCCCAAAAATTTAAAAGTGATGAAATTGCCCAAAAATTAACCAAATTGTACGAATCCCTCATAGACTAAAGCGCAAAATGCCATTGTAATATACCCGCAAATCATGCTAGTCTACTTGCAGGATATGGCATCAATTGAAACAAAATTACAAGAACTTCTCGAAACCTTCCCTACAGGTTTTATTGATGTTATCTCAAAAACCCATCCTGAAGCTGAAATATACCTCGTGGGAGGCTGTGTCCGTGATGCGATACTCTCCCGCGTAACCAATGATTTAGATTTTGTTATTCGCGGAGTTCCTCTTGAAAAGCTGCAAAAAACATTGGCAAATGTTGGAGTAGTAAACCTTGTCGGTAAAACATTTGGGGTGCTCAAATTCACTCCCCACGATGCGCAAGAACATCTCTATTTTGATATTGCACTTCCTCGCACCGAACACGCTGGACTTTCAGGAGCATACAAAGATGTGAACACACAAAGTGATCATACCCTTCCCTTAGAGGATGATTTATCTCGTCGTGATTTCACCATCAACGCTATCGCCTACGACATACAAAACAAAAAAATTATTGACCCCTACAATGGAGCAAACGACTGTCATAACAAAATAATTCGAGCCGTTGGTAATCCAGAAATTCGTTTTCAAGAAGATTACTTACGCATGTTGCGCGGTTTACGATTTAGCGTGCAACTTGGATTTACCTTTGAAGAAACAACAAAATCCGTCATTGCTGAAAAAATTTCTTGTATTAATGATGCACACAATGGTGAACGTCTCGTTCCCTATGAAACCATTGCACGAGAATTCCTTAAATCACTTTACGCTCATCCCGTTGAAACCCTGGATACCTGGGATAGTTTTCATGTATTTCAACACATACTTCCTGAATTACTCGAAATGAAAGCGTGCCCCCAACCCCCAGAATTTCATAGCGAAGGAGATGTATGGACTCATACCAGACTTGCACTTGCAAATCTCTATAGCCCTTCCTACCAAGCATTTGTTCATGAACATTTCCCATCCTACGCAAAAGAAATGGCAACAATTTCTAGTGACACAGTACTAGCGGTATTACTCCATGATGTTGGAAAACCAGCCTGTCTCCTCACACCAGAAAAAGATGGTGTCGACCGCATTCGTCATCACAATCATGAACACGTGGGTACTGATATTGCACGAGCAATCATGGATCGCATGAAACTCAGCGCAGCCGCTGATGTGGGAGTAAACATGGATCGCGTGGCCTGGCTCATTAAAAATCATTTACTAGCACCCCAAGCAGAATTAATGAAGGCTACGACTATTGAAAAATATTTCTTTAAAGATGAACAGTTAGGTGTTGATTTGCTCTCGGTCATTTTTGCTGATGGTAGTGCAACTATCAAAGCAGATGGAACCCCCGCGCTCGACTCACTCATCACATTAACCAATAAAATAAAGGATTTATTGCAAGTCTTTCGACAAAAACAACTTGCAGCAAAACTCCCCAAAGCGTTGGTTGATGGTAAAGAAATCATGGAATTTTTCAAAATTCCTCCCAGCAAAAAAATTGGAGAATTATTGGAAATTGCCCGTGAAGCACAGTTACAAAATTTAATTACTAATAAAGAAGAAGCGTTTACGCTCCTTGCACAACATCTTGTATGAAACGCCTCGACATATACTTAACCGAAAAATACCCAACGCAAAATCGTTCTCGTTGGGCAAAACACATTGATGCAGATTTGGTATTGGTAAACGGAAAAGTTGCAACCAAACACTTACTCGTCAGTGATGAAGATACAATTAAAATTAAGGAAGCCAAAAAAGTGGAAATCAAAAAAATTCACGTTCCTATTATTGCTCAAACCGACGATTATATTGTTATCAATAAACCTGTCGGGATTGCAGCACACAAAACCAGTGAACATGAACAAGCGTATTCTGTTGCTGATTTTGCACTTGAAATTGATCCAAAAATTGCTGAAGTTGGTGACAACACCACCCTGCGCCCCGGCATTGTACATCGCCTCGACAAAGATGTGACCGGAGTAATGATCATCGCACGAACACAAAAGATGTTCGAATTTTTAAAGTCACAATTTCAAGAACGCACCATCCAAAAAGAATACCTTGGTATTGCTAGTGAGCATGCAAGTGCAAATGCATATGAAGCAAAATTTCCTATCGTGAGAACATCACGCACGGGTAAAATGGCTGCAATACAAGTAGGAGAAGACCATGGTAAAGAAGCGTTGACCATTGTTGAAGTATTAGATAACAAGCCTCACGCCGCATTGCTTGCTTGTTTCCCCAAAACCGGACGCACACACCAAATTCGCGTACATTGTAAAGCACTCAACTTACCATTGTATGGTGACAAATTGTACGGCACCGACTTGAGTGTAAATCGCGTAATGCTCCATGCACGCCGTCTCACTATTCCCTTTGCTGATGGAGAAAAAACATTTGAAGCACCAATCCCTGAAGACATGCAACAACTCATAAAAAAATTACAATTCTCCTATGATTATTAGCATCGGTGGACAGCCAGGGGCTGGTAAAACAACCGTAGGAAAACTTCTTGCACAAAAACTAGGTTTTGAATTTTACGACATGGGATTGCTCCGCCGTAAAGCTGCCGAAGACAAAGGAATGACCCTAGAAGCATACAACGAATACGGTATTACCCATCCTGAAACTGACCACGATGTTGATAATTATCAAAAAAAATTAGGCGAAACTTCTGATAATTTTGTTATCCAAGGAAGAACGTCATACCACTTTGTACCCAATTCAATCAAAGTATTTTTAACCGTCGAAAAACACGAGGGAGTGCGACGTATTATGGGTGACACTGCCCATTCTCGTACATCAGAAGTAACCACCTCAGTCCACGAAGAAATGCTTAAAAACATTGCCAAACGCCAAGAATCAGACCGTCTCCGCTATGAAACACTCTACCAAATTAACCCCCTCGATCTCGCACAATACGACTTGGTAATCGATACAACCAACCTCTCGATTGACCAAACCCTCCAAAAAATTACTGCATTTTTAGAGGAAAATAAGAAAAAGTAGTAAGGAAAACCCCCTCCACAGCCACCGTTTGACAAGAAGGGGTAAAAAAGGCTATACTTGACCCACGTTTAGATATTTCACATATGCCACAAATTAAAGCCACTGATATTAAATCAGGCATGCATATTAAGGTGTTTCAACGCATTAAAGAAGGTGAAAAAGAACGTGTACAGGCCTACGAAGGTTTGTGCATCACTCGCCGAGGCGGTAATAACGTCGACGCAACCATCACAGTGCGTAAAAAGTCAGGAAATGTATTCGTGGAAAAAATCTTCCCAATACATCTTCCAACCATTGAAAAAGTAGAATTGATTAAAACAGTTCCTACTCGCCGCAAGAAATTGACGTTTGTACGTAACAAAAACTACAAACCAAAAAAGAAAGCGACCATGGTTACTGAATTCGTTGCAACAAAAACAAAGTCTTCAGAAGAAACAGCTGCATAACATAAAACCCGCGTTACTCGCGGGTTTTTGTTTTGTTTGTAATCTTTACTGAGACTACTTTTTCTTTTTAGATTTTACCGGAGACACTTGTAAAAGAGGTGCAAGATATGCCGCAGTGTTTCCCTTTCCTGTCGCAACAATTTCCTCAGGCGATCCTTGCGCCACAATCATACCTCCATTTTTTCCACCCGTTGGCCCCATATCAATAACATAATCTGCGTTCGCAATAACATCCAAATTATGTTCGATAACCAATACCGTATTACCTTTATCAACCAATGTTTGGATGACTTGCAACAAACGCGCCACATCCTCAAAGTGAAGACCGGTGGTTGGCTCATCAAGAATGTACAATGTACGTCCAGTTGCGCGGCGCGACAATTCAGTTGCTAATTTCACACGCTGTGCCTCACCACCTGACAAGGTTGTGGCAGATTGACCTAATGTCACATATCCCAACCCAACTTCTGATAAAATGGACAGTTTATCGTAAATAGAAGGCTGATCATTAAAGAAGAACTTAGCCTCTTCAACCGTCATGTTCAAAATTTGTGCAATATTCTTTTCACGATAATGAATTTCCAATGCTTCACGATTGTATCGTTGACCATGACATTCATCACATTCAACAAATACATCAGTCAAAAATTGCATAGGAATACGCACATATCCTTCTCCAGCACACGCCTCACATCGTCCCCCACCCCGCACATTAAAAGAGAATTTACCCGCATCATACCCACGAGCTTTACTTTCGGGAACTTCGGTAAACAAATCACGAATCAACGTAAATACTCCGGTATACGTTGCTGGATTTGAACGGGGCGTACGACCAATTGGCGACTGATCAATAGAAATAACTTTATCGATATGCTCAACACCGGTAATTTTTTCGTGTGCCAACGGTTCTTGTTTAGCACCATAAAAATGCTTCGACAGATGAGCACCAAGTGTGTCCAATACCAATGTTGATTTACCACTTCCTGAAACACCGGTCACACACACCAATTCACGAAGAGGAATTTTTAAATGCACCTTCTTTAAATTATGTGCGGAAGCCCCAAAGACCTCAATTGCAGTATTATTACCCTTGCGACGTTTCAAAGGAACAGGAATTTTCTTTACCCCTGACAAATACTGTCCCGTGGTAGATTTTTTATCTTTCAATAATTCTGCATAGGTTCCTTGTGCAATAATCTCTCCCCCATACACCCCAGCACCAGGCCCCACATCAATAATATAGTCCGCCGCTCGCATGATTTCACTATCATGTTCAACGACAATCACTGAATTACCATAATCACGAAGTGACGCCAATGTCTTGGTTAATTTAGCGATATCATGAGGATGCATACCAATAGACGGCTCATCCAATATATATATAACACTCGTTAAACCGGTGGAAAGTTGCGTTGCCAATCGAGTACGTTGTGCTTCACCACCCGACAACGTAGTCATTGATCGATCAATCGTTAAATACGACAAACCAACATCCTGCAATTTAGAAAGTTTTAAAACCATCTCTTTAATAATGGCACGTGCAATGGGAAAAAGCGGAGCACTTACCGTTCCTTTTGGTTTAACTAAACTTATTGGTTTCGTAATAGATACAATATCTTCATCAACCAATCCCAAAAGCCACGTCACACACTCCTCAAGTGACAGTGATGAGACATCGGCAATTGATAAATCCTCAATAGTAACCGACAACGCATCAGGTTTTAATCGCTTCCCTTTACAAGTTGGACATTGCATCTCCTTCATGTAACTTTCTAATTCTTTGCGAATATAATCGGAGGTTGTTTCCGCGTGTCTCTTTTGTAAATTAGGAATAACCCCATCAAAAATTACCGTCTCTTTACCAACTTGATATTCTTGATCACCCGTACCATACATTAAAATATCGTATGATTTACGGCTTAATTCCAACACGGGAACATCCAACGAAAATTTATATTTCGCCGCAACCGCTTCCAATAATTTAGTGTAGTGTTGTTGATTACCGGTAATACGAACCCAAGGTTCAATCGCACCTTGTGATAACGATAACTTTTTATTTGGAATTACTAAATCAGGATCAACTTCAAGCGTAATCCCAAGACCAGTACAGCGGGTACATGCACCATGCGGCGAATTAAAACTAAATAAGCGTGGTTCCAGTGGCAACATGCGCGTGCCACACATACTACACATAAGTGACGTGGAAACGAGTGAATTTATATCCTTATCAAGATTGTGCAGCGTAATTACCCCATTTCCCCATTCAAGCGCCTGCTCAACACTCGCCAAAACATCACCTTGTTTACCCTTCTCAATATCAGCAATAACCACTTCAAGGGTATGTGGTTGTGTTTCATCCAATAACAATTTCAATAATGCTTGTTTGGTGGTGTATTCCCCATCTAAACGAAATGACTCACCTGGAACACGCATAATCAACTGACGAAATTTCTTAGCACTTTCAAATTGTTTTTTCAAAAGAGGTGCTAAAATACGGATAACATTGCCATTTCGATTTGCATCACGCACCAATTCAACTATCTTTCCGGTTGTATACTGCGCAACTTCACTCCCACAAATAATACAATGGGGGTTCCCGACTCGCGCAAACAACAAACGCAAATGATCGTACACCTCTGTCACCGTTCCAACGGTAGAACGAGGATTTTGAGAATTAGTTTTTTGATCAATGGCAATAGTTGGAGAAAGTCCCGTAATTTCATCGACATCTGGTTTGTCTTGCATTTCTAAAAATTGACGTGCATACGACGACAAGCTTTCAGCGTACCGACGTTGTCCCTCAGCATACACCGTATCAAACGCTAACGATGATTTGCCACTTCCTGATAACCCCGTAATAACCACCAATGCATTTTTAGGAATATCCAAAGAAACATTTTTCAGATTATGAGAACGTGCTCCTTTAATTGAGATAACATCGGGTAACGAAGGGCGTTTAGCCATAAAAAATACGCTTACAATTTGATTGCAAGCGTATCACAAATTCACTAATTTTTCAATGGTGAAACGGGGATAAAATAGTCGCATCCTATAAATCAGGGAATTCATCACGATTAATAAGAATGTCGCACGATTTTTTACTATTAATCCAATCACGAGGAATCAAATACATACATAACGGTGACTGACAGCCTGCTGCGTAGGCACCTGGATTCAAGGTGACATTATTGTAGTCTGCGGTAGTAAACGGTTCTCCAGCCTTTTTATTACCTGCTTTTCTCCCCTCTAAAACCGCATCATTACCATAAGTGCTACTATCCGTATCATTAAATTCATCTTTAGCTGGATTACATCCATTAATATGTTTGCACAAATTAACATCCAACTTACACAAACCATTTTTTGCAGCACCAATATCTCTTCCAACTCCAAACCAATCATCCGATGCACCAAAGAGACCATCATCATTCACTTCAGCATCAATAAAAAAGCCGCGATATAAATAATGAGAACCATCAGAAGAAAGTCCACATTTTTCAACCCCATCCGTTATATCTTTCTCTGTTAAACCAGCAAATGAATAGGTCCATTTTTTATTAAGATACCCACCAGCAACCGTTGAAAGTTTGTCGACATCCAATGATTTAATGACATGAATATCTCCATTTTCACATAACACATCCAATTCCAAATCATTATCAATAACTGGTGGGCTGATATCATCACTTTGGATCGTACCCGCTAGAATAGATTTTTCACAGCTACCATTATTACAAGAATAACCAGCCTGCTTACACACATATCCGGTACAAGTAATTCCTCCTGCATCTTTCATGTAATACGATTTCCCACATTCAGGTTGTAATTCACTTTGTTCTTTAAAAGAAGACGACTCTAATTGAGCAAATTCAGTATCGCCAACTGGCGCAACAAGAAATCCATTTTGAATTTGGCATGAAGTATTTTGGGCAAAAGATTCTTTACGTATCATGGGAACTTGCGGCGCTTTTAACTTAATTAAATCAGGATTGATGGTAAATAAAATTAAGTACGAAGTGAGGAGTAATACTAAACCTGACAGTGCATTTGAAATCATTTTTTTTGCCGCACCAATACGTTCCCCACTTCCCGCTGAAGCAGACCAACGTAATCCCCCAACCATCATTAAAATAATTGCACTAATAACGCCAACACCCACAAAATAATTATAGGCAGTCACCACATAATCAGCTATACCAGAGACACTTGATTTACCACCAATTGCTAAATTCAATTTTACATCTGGTTGTTTTGCAACACACAAACCCAAATTACCGGGACATGACGCATTACTCTTAAAGATGCCACCTTGATCGGTACACATTGATTGCGTAAAACATTTTGAACTAATTTGTGCAGACACCGAACTGGAAATAAAAAATAATCCAAGAAGTAAAGAAAAAAATCCAAGTAAAAATCGTTTCATATTATTTTTTTGAGACAAGTAACCGTTCGATAATAATTCTCCATTGCTCATACGTTACCGGTCCTTCTATTTTTTCACCATTTA
>CAZUUO010000027.1:0-9556 GCA_964622665.1 uncultured Gammaproteobacteria bacterium
ACTACCATCAATCCATACAATGTCGATAGGAAATCTCATTTCTTTCATCCAGAACACATATCGTTCCTTTGTAGTAAACTCAAACAACATACCAGAGTTTTCCCCTAAGGAATCTCGATTACTCAATCCCTTTTGTTTTGCATCAGCACTTATCGCCCGTTCAACGTACACAACTTTCCCTCCAATAATCGCAAACGGGTAACTAATCACGCCTAATAGTAAAATACTACTCAATAGTATCCAAAATCTTTGCGGCATTTTTAGTGTCTTTAATAATTTCATAGGTAGCCTGCAAGAGCGGTAATTTCTTTATGTGTTTATAAAAACGTTTATGAAGTGCTGTGATTGCTTTTGCACCTTCCCCCATCATACTTGTCTCATGGGTTACCAAACTTTCACCGTAGCTTCGATTTCGTGAATGCGGACTGGTTACCGTGCAAACTAAATCTGCAATCCCCGCATATGAATACACCGTCTCAAGTTTTCCCTTCCCCAACTTCATGAGTATTTCCATTTCACGAAGTGCTCCTTTCACTATTACTCCTCGCACATTTGCCCCTGTATGCAAACCATCTCCCACTCCCGATAACGTTGCATACACATTTTTGGCAACTGATAATAATGACAAACCTCGAGGATCCTCGCTTCCCACACAATGAATTTTTGTCCCTTGAAATAAGGTTACTACTTTTGACACCACCTTTTTTTCAACCCCCGCACACACCGCAAAAGCATGGCCATTTTCCAAAATATCTTCTGCCATCATGGGTCCACACATCATCACTACCCTTTTTTTCAATATCTTTTCAGCAATTTCAAACACTGTTTCCCCTTTTTTATTTACTCCTTTTGATAAAAAGACCACCGAGGATCCTTTTTTATTTATTTTGAGTATTTCTTTACAAACCATTTCTACCGTTTCCGTTGGTGTACACACAAAAATAACATCAGCATCTGCGATTACTTCTTTGCGTGATTTTGTTGTATTTGATTTATGTGGGTCGATATCTGTAATCAGAACTGTTTCTTTTAGGGTATGTGCAATAGCACTCCCAATTCGTCCACCACCAATAATACTAATTGTCATATAAATATTTTTACCATCCACCACTTGCACCGCCGCCACCCGAACGTCCTCCGCCAAAACCCCCAAATCCTCCCCGACCACCTGAAGAAACACCATTTAAAAAGGTGTTAATAAAGGGCACTCGTGACACCATGAAATCTAGGAGCAAACCCACAAAAAACCCAACAATCGCACCTAATACTCCATACAACATTCCCCATTTTATAAATCCCCATACTCCTCCACCAATACCAACTATTACTCCTCCAAACCAAATGGAGCGTGTTGAAGACATAATGCCAATCAAGATCCACAAAACCATAAACAACCCTTTAAAAACCGGACTGATTTCCCCACTTGATGAAGCAGTAGTATTGGATATTTCTGTTCCAATTGCTTGCTGAATTGCAGCAACACCTGAAAAAATACCCTCACTATACTTTCCCTCTTTGAAATAGGGGAAAATTGAATCTCGCAAAATAATACTACTTTCAAGATCGGTTAAATCCCCTTCCAATCCATATCCAACCTCAATACGAGCTTTTTTATCATCAAGTGCAACCAGCAACAACACTCCATTATCTTTTCCTTTTTTTCCAATGCCATTAGTTTTAAATGTTTCAACGGCGATATTTTCAATTGGTACTCCATTTAATGATTTCAAAATCAACACTGCAATTTCATTACCGGTTTGTTGCTCGTAAGTGGCAATACTATCAGTTAAGGTTTGTTTTTGTTCAACCGATAATACTTGTGCTTGATCCGTTACCCATCCCTTCAACGCAAAAGATTCCTCTTGCGCAAGTGACACAAGAGGAATCAGTAATAGCGGCAACAAGAGCAGACGCGCTATTTTTTGCAACATATTTATTTAGTTAAATCAACCTTTGGAGCTTGTTCACTTCCTTTTGCTGCTTCAAAGTAGTTCTTTTCACTATAACCAAGCATTCCTGCAAACCACATAGTTGGTACCCGTTTGATGCGGATATTGAAGTCACGTACCAAATCGTTAAATCGTTGTCGTTCAACACTCACACGGTTTTCAGTTCCTTCGATTTGCACCATCAAATTGGTAACCGTTTCCACACTTCGTAATTGTGGGTAATTTTCCATCACTACCAACAATCGAGCAAACGCACTTTCAACTTCTGTTGCAGCTGCTGCTTTTTCGTTGTTTGATGTTGCGCCTGCGTAACGAGTACGAGCTTCAGCAAGTGCACCAAACACATCTTTTTCTTGTTTCATGGCACCTTGTACTGATGCAACCAAGTTTGGAATTAAATCAAAACGTCTTTGGTATTGTGTTTCGACTTGCGCCCATTGTCCGTCTACGTTTTCATTCAACGTAACCAATCCATTGTAGGTTGACCACAAGTAAATGCCGATAACGGCGACGAATGCTAATACACCGTATAAAAATGACTTCATAGTAAATGACATAGATTACTAAGTAACGTTTTTATTATAGCAAATCTTGCGTTTTTTTTGAAGTGAATCGTCTTTTTCCTTTGTCATCCCCGAGAAGTCGGGGATCTAGCTTTCTATCCTTTCACCACTTTTTTCACAAACCCTCCCATTACCGCACGAAACGCAACCCTTTTTTCCTTTTTATAGACAAAAGGTTTTGCAATGAGCGTGCCGCATCCTCCACACGTAATGTCTGGCATTTCATCTACACTCAAATTTTTACACTTTTCTAAACCTTCATTTTTTCCAATCCTATCAATATATAGCCGTTTCAGAGCTCCAGGGCCATCTTTTTGATATTCCAACACCACCTCACTACACTGTGGGCACATAATTGTCAGAAGTCGCGACGTCCCACCCCGTACTTTTTTGTACTTATCGTTTTTGAGTCTCATATCCGGATTATAGCAAAGCTCGATAAAACAAAAAATCTCTCTGTGATGGAGAGATTTTTTGGTGGGCGGTACAAGAGTCGAACTTGTGACCTTTACAATGTCAATGTAACGCTCTAACCAACTGAGCTAACCGCCCGTACCAATGCCCACAGTATAGCAGGATTTCTTGTTTTGAAAAGCCCTCTCATCCCCATTTTGGATAAACAAAAAATCCCTCGTAAAAGGGATATTTTGGTGGGCGATCCAAGAATCGAACTTGGGACCTCGTCATTATCAGTGACGCGCTCTAACCATCTGAGCTAATCGCCCGAACAGGCCAAACATTACAGTATCTACACACATTTGTAAATACCTTTTTGTGTGTAAATCTTTTTCTCGTTAAAAAATAAAACCCTTGCAGGTGCTCACGGGAATGTGAGGAGCTGAAGGGTTTAAAGAGTTCACGACGAGACTTTGAGGCTTCTTGAAGAAGAACACCTTTTGAGTTTTATTTCTTGCAAGAGTACATGATTTACATCATGTTCGACATTTCTAGAGTTTTACTCCCTAGAAAGGAGGTGATCCAAGAGCAGCTTCCGCTACCCTTGCCTTGTTACGACTTAGCGCTTGTTACTGAACCCACCTTGGAACGCCACTGGCGAACTTCAGGTGTTTTCAACTTCCCTCGCTTGACGGGCAGTGAGTACAAGGTCCGAGAACGTATTCAACGTGGCATGCTGATCCACGTTTACTAGCGATTCCAACTTCATGAGGTCGAATTGCAGACCTCAATCTGAACTGGGGGAAGTTTTGGTGGGATTTGCTCCATCTTGCGATTTCGCGCCCCTTTGTACTTCCCATTGTATTACGTGTGTAGCCCAAGGTGTAAGGGCCATGCTGATCTCACGTCATCCCCCCCTTCCTCCCCGTTACCGGGGCAGTCTCGTGTGAAATATAACACACGATAAGGGTTGCGCTCGTTACCCCACTTAAGGGAACACCTCACGGCACGAGCTGACGAGGACCATGCAGCACCTGTGCTAGACCCTCGAAGGAGTCCCAGTTTCCTGGGATTTGCACTAGCATGTCAAACCTTGGTGAGGTTTTTCGTTTGTCGACGAATTAAACCACATAATCCACCGCTTGTGCGGACCCCCGTCTATTCCTTTGAGTTTTAGCCTTGCGGCCGTACTTCCCAGGCGGAGTGCTTAACGCGTTAGCTTTTTTAAAACGACACCGGAAGGGTCGATACTTCCAATATCTAGCACTCATCGTTTAGGGCGTGGACTACGCGGGTATCTAATCCGCTTCGCTCCCCACGCTTTCGTCCCTGAGTGTCAGGAATGTTCCAGCAATCTGCTTTCGCATTTGGTGTTCCTGCCGATATAAACGGATTTTACCCCTACACCGGCAATTCCGATTGCCTCTCCCATCCTCCAGTCATACAGTATCACCCGCGATACATGGGTTGAGCCCATGTCTTTAACAAGTGACTTATACAACAACCTGCGGACGCTTTACGCCCAGTGAATCCGGATAACGCTTGGAGCCCTCGTATTACCGCCGCTGCTGGCACGAGGTTGGCGGCTCCTTATTCATCAGGTACCGTCATTAGTTCTTCCCTGATAAAAGTAGTTTACACCCCGCAGGGCTTCATCCTACACGCGGCGTCGCTCCTTCAGGCTTTCGCCCATTGAGGAAAATTCGCGGCTGCTGCCTCCCGTAGGAGTCTGGACCGTGTCTCAGTTCCAGTGAGGGGGATCACGCTCTCACGTCCCCTACCCGTCGTTGCCTTGGTGAGCCATTACCTCACCAACTAGCTGATAGGACCTAGGCCACTCTTCAAGCGATTTGCATCGTTTACATGGGAATGTCTTCCGACCCCCCATGACCATCGGGTATTAGCTCAGATTTCTCTGAGTTATCCCCGTCTTAAAGGTGTGTTACCAAGGTGTTACTCTCCCGTTTGCCACTGCTCTTACTTCCTTGCGGTTGTAAGAACCGTTTGACTTGCATGCCTTAACCACGCCGCCAGCGTTCATCCTGAGCCAGGATCAAACTCTCAAAAGAAATTACGTACTAGTTTTTCCGTAAAGGAAACTTGGTACATAATATATTGATTATGTGTTCTTCGTAACATTGGGCTTGCGTCCCAATGCTCAAGAAACCTCAAAGTCTTATTATGAACATCTGGTTGTTTTCAATTTTCAAGTTTCGCGTCGAGACTTCTGTTTTGTTACAAACCCATCTCAATTACATCGAAAGTATAGACAAGGACCGCATATATGTCAAGAGTCTCTTGTGTATAGAAATGATTCACGCAAACATTGAATAAAATATTGAAAAAAGGCCTTATTTATATGGTTTGGCTGTTTCTCACTTTTGGATCCCTGTGGATTATATATGGGTGCTCTTTTGGGATCATTTTTCGATGCTGGGGATATCTTAGCTACGTTATGGGGTATGCTTTCTAAAAAAGCCATCTCGCCACTTTTTAATGAGCGCATGATTACCCGAAAGCAAGACTTCAGGAACATCCCATGAAATTCCTCGTTTTGGTGAAAATTTTGCTGGACGGGTGTACTGAGGATATTCCAAATTTGTTTCCCAAGCTGTTCCACCGATATCATTATAACTTTCCTCCGTTAGGGATTCTTGATTACCCAATACCCCCTTTTCCAAACGAGCGACACTATCAATAATGACTCCTGCAGCCAGTTCCCCTCCGGTAAGGACGTATGGACCAATCGAAAGTGATTCATCCACCAAATGTTCACTCACCCGATGATCAACTCCTTCATAACGCCCACATACAAATACGAGCTTTTTATACCGCGCGAGTTCTTTTGCCTTTTGCTGGGTAAATGGCGCGCCGCTTGCTGACAATAAAATAGTACGTGAGGTTTTTTTACCTTTGATAGCTTTGAGTTTGGTCAGTGCCTTATAAATTGGCTCTATTTTCATTACCATTCCCGCTCCTCCCCCAAATGGCACATCATCCGTGGTTTTATGTTTATCAGTAGCCCACTCTCGCAAATCATGGGTAATAATTTTTATTTTTTTATTATTTTGAGCACGCCCCAAGATAGATTCGCTAAAATATGAATCTAAAATACGAGGGAAAATTGATAGTATGTGAAATTCTTTCATAAGGGTAGTATAGCATGAAATAAAAAACTCCGCGTTTCAGATTACTCTGAAATTGTGTGCGGAGTTTTTTGAAATTGTGTGATTTAGAGTTTGATATCTTCTACTGCTGACATATCAACTTCTTCTTGAGCAGATTCATCGTTATTTCGTTCACGATGGCTACCTTCTGGTTCGTTGATTTTGAAGTTCAAACGCATATTAGCACGTACACCGAATGTGTGGACAAGTGTGCGAATTGCGGTTGCAATACGACCCTTTTTTCCAATCACATAGCCCATATCGGCTGGGTTAACGTGTAACGTAATGAGAACACCACGTTCATCAACTTTACGTTCTGTGCGAACATCTTGTGGATTGTTCACCAAAGCTTTTACAATCGATTCTACAAACAATTGATCTTTCTCCATATTCACGGAGGGTACTTATCAGTACTGTTTTTAATACATTACGTTCACGCAAACAGCGACTACCATTTGCGGCGCAAAGCAGTGTACACCACCTTTTGCACGCTTATAGCATACCACCGCTTTTTTATTTTGACAATAAATCACTGAAAGTTTTCCACAAATAAAAAACTTCTGATTTCTCAGAAGTTTCTTAGATTACGCTGCTGCTGCCTCTGCCTTTTTAGCGGCTTCTGCTTTAGCTTTGTTCATTTTTACCGTTCGTTTTTTGGTGATTGAGCTTACACCAACTTTTTTATCTTTGATAATTCCTTGAGCAACAAAGAGGTTGTGTAAGGTTTCTGAAGGTTGTGCACCCTTAGAAATCCAGTGTTGAATGCGTTCTGCGTTCAATTTAATGAATTTCAAGCGTGGTGTGTAATTTCCCAAAATTTCGATGCTTTTTGAGACTGGAGCACGGTGTTTTTCTTGGACAACCACACGAAATGCTGGTGCATTGCGGGTTCCTACGCGAGTTAAGCGAATAGTCAACATAAATAATAAAGCTTGATATGTGAAAAAAGTATAGTAAATTTTATGAATCCCGTCAAGGTATGGATAACTTCACCCTCCACAACATGACCCTCCCCTTATTTTGCATAGCGAACCGCTTTTTCCAATTCCACACTCAACAATTGCGAAACTCCATCTTCCCCCATAGTTACCCCATATAAAACTTTACTTTTGGTCATAGTCGCTCGATTGTGAGTAACCACTATAAACTGTGTTTTGTGGGATAAACTTTCCAAAATTTCAGCGTAACGCAGGGCGTTGGCCTCGTCGAGTGCCGCATCGACTTCATCAAGTACCACAAACGGTGATGGATTGATTTTTAAAATGGCACAAATTAATGCCACCGATGTAAGAGCACGCTCCCCCCCTGATAAAATAGTGATATCTTTGATGCGTTTACCGGGTGGTTGTGCACTAATTTCAACCCCTTGAATTTCATCACTTACCGCTTCTCCCTCTTCCGTTTGTTTTACATATATCGGTTCGATTCCTGCGGCGCCGCCCCCAAATAATTGTGAAAAGTAACGCATGAATTCAATATCAAGATTCTTAAATAACACATCTCGACGCTCTTTCATTGCTTTAATCAGGTCTTGGAGACCTCGTTCTAATGATGTGATTGTTTCTGTAATATCAGTTAATTGCGTAGTGATTTCTTCCAAGCGATTGTTCGCTTCGGTATATTCAGCAAACAGCGATTCATCAATGGTTCCAATACTTTCGAGGTTTCGTTTAACTGCGTAAAATTCGTTTCGCAACACATCAAGAACTCCCTCATTTTTTTGTTTGGTGACTGCTTTCCCAAAATCACGCATCATTTCTTGCTGCAACAATTCCATGCGCGTACTCACCCGTGCCTGGGTTATTTCTTGTTCATGAAGTGCACGTTCAGCATCTTGTAACACGCGCAAACTTTCTTGCAAACGTTGATGCATCTCATTTTTTTGTTGATTTTCAGTTGACTGATTTGTTATTTCTTGGAGACGCTTTTCAATTACTAAAACCTGAGCTCGAGCTTTTTCTTTTTGTTCTTGGGCATTTTTTACTTCTTGCAAAAATTCTCCTTCAACATTTGCCGATTCTACCGCCGTCTCTTTTTGGTATTTATTTTGTATACCTTGTAATGTTTTTTCTGTTCTTTCTAGCATTTCACGCATTTTCTCAATTGGTACGGTTGTATCACGAAGTACACTCTCAATTTCTTGCAACAGTGGCGCGATAGTTTGATCTAATTCTTTTGGATCAAGTGATGGTACATGAGTTGCTAGTGCTCGTTTATTTTTTTCTAATTCCAATTTTTGTTGCGCAGCAAATACTTGTTCTGTTGCTTGTTCATATACCGCACGTGCGTCATGATACTCTTTTTGTAATCCCACCAAAACCTCGTTTTTTTGTGTGGTATTGGTTACTTGCGTTGCCTCTGTTACCACTCGATCATAAGCGGCTTTCGCGTTTTCTACCTCTTGTTTCTTACTAACACGAGCTGTTTCCGTTTTTTGAAGTTGCTCAGCAACCTCAAATAATGCAGCACCAAAATAGCGCGTTCCTTTTTCCGTGTATTCGATTTCCAACTTGGTTTTTTCTTGTGCACGCGCAACAATTTTTGCTAAATATCGCACGCGAGGTTCTAATTCGCTTTGAATAAGCTGCGCACTTTGCACATGTTCTCGACTCGCCTGCAACTTCAATTCAGTTTGGCGTTTCTTCAACTCTAATTCTTTCACCCCCGCAGCTTCATCAAAAAATTCTTTACGATCACTTTGTGAAGACAATAAAATATTATCAATCATTCCTTGGCCAATGACGGTATACGATCGACTACCAATACCCGCCTTTGCTAGTAACAGCTGTAAATCAAACAATTTAATTTTTTCATTTTGCAATAAATACTCACTGGTTCCATCACGAAATAAACGGCGCGCAATCACAACATCGGCAAAATCTAATGGAAATTCTTTATCGTGATTGTTAAATGTCAGGGTCACTTCTGCAAAACCCATGCGCGATTTCTTCCCCGAACCAGCAAATACCACATCCTCTGATTTCTTCCCTCGCAAGTTCTTCATGGATTGCTCGCCCAATACCCATCGTACCGCATCCGCAATATTTGATTTGCCACTTCCATTTGGTCCCACCACAGCAGTAATTCCTTTATCATTTCCCGTGCCTCCATCAAAAACAAGCCGAGTTTTTTCAGCAAATGATTTGAACCCGTGGATTTCGATTGATGACAAATACATACGTGGGTATTGTATCGAGCATACTACTTTTCCTCAAGTTGACGAACGTTGACGCATTGCCTTCCCTTTACTATACTTTGGTGTCCTATGCTTATCGCAGAACAATCGACATCTTTGCTCTCCCTCCTCCAAAAAGCTACCCATGTAGCTCTTGTTCCCCATCACAATCCTGATGCGGATAGTTTAGGAAGTGCTCTGGCTTTTGCACAATTTCTTTCTCACTATCACATACCTCACTCTGTCGTATGTGTTGGACCTCTTGCACAATACCTTCATAGTTTTCCTTTTTTCCACACTATTACC
>CAZUUO010000028.1:0-9506 GCA_964622665.1 uncultured Gammaproteobacteria bacterium
TGTTGGACCTCTTGCACAATACCTTCATAGTTTTCCTTTTTTCCACACTATTACCACCACAATTTCACCATCAACTTCACATATCATAACGTTTGATGCTTCTGATGCCCGTCATGCACAACTCCCCTTACTTATTGCACAACTTTCCCACACACCTCACATAACGGTCATTGATCATCATGCAACCAATGAGCGCTTTGGTGACTTCAATATTGTCATTCCTTCATATCCTTCCACCACATCATTGATTACTGCTATTTTTGGGAACACCAACACCCCCCTTACCGAAAAAGCGGCAACCTTATTACTTACTGGTCTTCAAACTGACACCGGCAATTTTACTAATCCTGCTACTACACCGCTTGCATTTACTACTGCCGCCCAATTGGTTGCACATGGTGCTGTCCCAGCAATTGCGTGGTCCAAAATTAAACGCAACAAATCACCACAACTCATACCCTTGTTTGGTCTTGGTTTAGAACGGTTGTCCCTTCATCCTACTTTTCCGTTGTACGTCACGTATTTTACTCAAGCAGATATTGAGAGACTTGCATGCACTCCCGACGATATTGGTGTTTTTCCTGATTACCTACTTTCTATTGCTGCTATTGATTCCATGATGATTTTGTATGAACGACCAGATGGTTCTATAAAAGGAAGTCTTCGAACTACACGCGATGATTTTGATGTTGGTGCTATTGCTGTTGGCTTTGGTGGTGGTGGTCACCAAAAAGCAGCAGGGTTTATTGGTACTAAAAAATTACATGACTACCTCGAGTAGTTTTCAACACAATGATTGGTGTGTCAGTGTGCTATACTAGTGTTATATGTTTTCATCCCACTATTTTCATCACACCCTTAAACGCGAATTATCAGAACTGTATATCACCACCGTTATTCGCGCATTTGCGGGCAGCATGTTGCTCATTTTTACCCCACTGTATTTTTTTAACTTAGGATTTTCAATTGTTGAAATTTTATTATTTGCGGCAATTTCATACGCCGTCTTTGCACTGAGTTCGATTACTCTGGGGGCTCACACCGTCGTGCACTTTGGCCATGAACGTTCTATTGCATTATCAGTGCCACTTCTTCTTGCCTACAACTATCTCTTGTTTTCATTATCATCAACGCCTGCTTATTTTTTTCTTGCGGCAGTAGTACTTGGTATTCATAATGGTGTGTATTGGGTTGCGTACCACAGTGAATTTGCTCATGCCCAATCACGGGGAAATGTTGGAGATGAAATTGGTTTTTCTAAAATATTAATTGGGTTGGCGGGTGTTGTAGCGCCAGCTATTGCTGGTTTTATTATTACCTCGTCAGGGTTTGGTGCCGTACTGATTACTTCATCAATTATCATGGTGCTCGGGCTTATTCCGATACTTAAAACTCCTGAAATATGGAAAAGTGGGACTGTTTCCAGTTATGCAATTTTGCGCATGTTTACTGATCCTCGTTACAGCAAAGACGTTGTTGGACACATGGCAAGTGGCGAAGATGTTATTGCAAGTTTTATTTGGCCGTTATTTTTATTTTTCATTATTCCCAGCTACCAAGATATTGGTTTACTAACCACATTTGCCACACTTTTCACCTTCCTTTTATTTTTATGGGTTGGCAAACAATCTAATTACACCAATCACACCAGACCTCTCATTTCTCGTATCGGCGGACTTATCACATTTTCATGGCTCGCACGACTTCTTGCCCTTACTCCATTTTCAGCACTCATTACTGACACACTCTATAAAATTTCAGCGCACACTTTAAGTATTCCGTTGACAGCATTGGTATATCAAAAAGAAAAAACCAAAGAGATTATTGAGTATACGGCTTTTTGGATGGCGAGTTTGTCATTTGGAAAAATGATTACGGCGTTATTGGCGGCACTCGTGGTGTATTACACCCATAATCTTGTATACACCTTCATCCTTGCAGCATTATTGTCCTTGTTATACTTTGTATGGAGTGATGCAATCACCAAAAAATTTATCGTAACAACATAATATGACTAATAATTACTTGATTCCCACCGTTATTGAAAAAACAAGTTACGGCGAACGCGCATACGATATTTATTCTCGCCTCTTGAAAGATCGTATTATCTTTTTGGGTACTGGCATTGATGACCAAGTTGCTAACAGCATTATTGCACAATTATTGTTTCTTGAATCACAAGACAAAACAAAAGAAATTAAATTGTACATTAATTCCCCCGGTGGTTCGGTTACCGCTGGACTTGCAATTTACGACACCATGAACTTGATTAAATGTGACGTCTCAACCATTTGTGTGGGTATGGCAGCAAGTATGGGAGCATTTTTATTATCATCAGGCACCAAAGGAAAGCGCTTTGCATTACCAAATTCTGAAGTCATGATTCATCAAGTGATGGGCGGTACCCAAGGACAAGCAACCGATATTAAAATTCACGCTGAACGTATTTTGCAAATGAAGGACTCATTAAATAAAATTCTTGCAAAAAACACAGGACAAACTATTAAAAAAGTTGAAGCTGATACGGAACGTGATAACTTCATGACCGCGCCACAAGCCAAAGAATACGGATTAATCGACGATGTTATTGAAAGTGTCTAGTTAAGAAAAACCACCGCTTTATCGGTGGTTTTTTATTTCTACTCCTTCTGCTTGTAATCGTTTTTTCTTTTGTTCCACTCCTCGATTATACCCACCTAATGTTGCTTTGCCTATTACGCGATGACACGGAATATTGGGATCGTAATTTTGATTCATTATTTTTCCTACAGCTCGTGCTGCTTTTCCATTTCCTGCGCGTTTTGCAACTTCACCATATGTCATTACACTTCCCTTTGGGATGGTTCGCACCACATCTTTCACCTTTTCTGCAAAGTTCATACTTATTCAATAGTTACTCGCATTCCTTCGGTCGCAAAATTATACAATCGTTCCATTTGAGGATAGGCAACATTGACACATCCATGACTTTTTTTCTTTCCAAAATCATCATGCCAAAATGCCCCATGAATATAAAAATTGCCATTCACTCCCGGCTTAAATCGTAAATTCCATTTTGTATTGGGATAACTATACCCTTTACCAATGTAATTAACGACGGGGATTTTCTTTAAAATTGCATAGGTCCCCGTTGGTGTATCGTGCCCTGCAATCCCCGTTGAAATTTTAAATCGTGCCACCATGTAATCACCACTTTTGTACTCAAGGGTTTGTGTTGCAATAGAAACATGAATATACCGTTCTTTTTGTTGTGACTCGACATTAAGAGGATCAAATCCATTCGCAATTTCTTTTCCATCTTGATATCCGTCGCCATCACTATCGGGATTTTCTCGATTGGTTCCTATCGTTATCTCTTCCAAATCAGTCAATCCGTCATTATCAGTATCTTGCGTAAACAAAGATTTCGCTAATTTTTTCTTAGAATTGGTAACCGGATCATACCCTCGCATGACTTCTTTATAATCTGAAAATTTATCGGCATCAGAATTTTCTTTTTGCGGGTCGGTGCCAATTAATTCTTCAAATTCATCAGGTAATAAATCCCCATCCGTATCAGTTGCGGCTTGTGCGTAATTCAAATTCAGGAACAATCCGCAGAGTATTCCCATCAGTACTAATAGTGATTGAGCCTTGTTTATCCGTTCTAAAAACTGTAACGCCATATTTTGCAAGAGTTTGCAAAACACTCTTATGCGGGTGTCCGTAATCATTTTTCTCACCTACAGAAAGTATAGCATACGTCGGTTTGATTGTCTCAATAAATTCCTCAGCTGTTGCCGTTTCACTGCCATGATGTCCCACTTTTAGAACATCCGTTTTCCCAACAAATCCTAATCCTATCAATCGTCGTTCCACTACCTTACTTGCATCCCCCATAAACAAGAATTTTTTGGTGCCATACATCACCTGTACCACAATTGAGGTGTCATTCAATCCATCATTTCCCCATTCCCAATTTGTTTCTTTGGTCATGTCGCGATTTGGATATAAAATTTCAAACAATACCCCATCATCCGTAGTGAAAGATTGTTCTTTGCTCACCTTTGTTACTGCGACCCCCGAATCTTTTAATTTTTCAAAATTTTTCATGAAGGTTGGCGTGGTATGCGTTACTCCGGTGTAATACACGGTTTGTACGTTGTAGTTATCAAGAACATACCCCATACCACTGATGTGATCTGCATGGGGATGCGTAATAAAAAACCCATCAATGGTACTTTTTTTCGGTAACACTTTTGATAAGGGTTTTGCGAGAGTACCTTCAGGTCCCGCATCAATCATAAAATTTTTACCCTGCGGAGTCTGAATTAGTATGGCATCTCCTTGACCAACATCTAAATAGGTAACCCGCAATTCATTACTTATTGTTACCTTTTTCTCTGTAGTTCCCTGTTGGTGATAAGCATATACCCCACCAAATACCAATCCAGCAGTTACCAAAATCCCTACGATAAACTGTGTAATTCGATTCATATCGATATAATATACCACTCTTCATTATTAATTAGTATAACATTACTTTTCCTTTTTATACGGTACCGCACCACAAAAAGCAACACCCCACCCATAAGTAAGATTGTGCCATTTGTTGCCGTCAGACTCATAAAATCATATCGCGCAATTAAGTCTGCAACTTGATAGAGAAAGGTGAGCAGCCAATCTTGTATCATTGCCCCATATTCATCACCCATTCCCACCGTACTCGTCACTAACCGTACTACCGCTAACCCCATAATTTGTACCACCGGAACTGCTACCACGGTATTCGTTATCAAACCCAACAATGAAACATTCCCAAAATGCCACAGCAACACAGGTGCCGTTGCTATTGTTGCTGCCATGGTTTGTGTAATCACGCCATCAGGCGACATCAAACGCGGAAATTTTTTAGTGAGTTGTGGTGCTCCATATATAAGCCCTGCTGTTGCGGTTGCCGATAATTGAAACCCAATGTCATACCACAAACTGTAGGGCTGCCACACAATCATGAACAGTACCGTCACCCAAAAAATATGTTTGGTTACCGTGGTTCTATGCAACAACGCGCCACACAACGGTATACATCCCATGATTGCCGCACGTATCACACTCGCACCACTACCCACCATTTCCACGAACACCACAATCAATATTATCATGCATACACTCGCTACTTTTCGAGGTATCCCCAACCACATCACCATCGACAATCCCCACACCCCAAACAACGCGATATTAAATCCGGAGACTGCCAAAATGTGTGATATCCCACTTTTTTTAAAATCTTCTTTTGCATCGTTTGCGATATGAGCATCATCACCAAACACCATACCATCGAGCAAAAATTTGTTTTCCGGTTCTAAGTTATTACCCAATTTTTCTTGCAAATGTTCTCGATATCTCGCGAGCGTATAACGCCATGAATGAGTCTCAAGCAATGACCACGCAAATTTTTTACAACTCAAAAATACATTATGTACTGCTTTCATTTTTTCGAAGGGAATGTCTTTGATCTCTGAAATTTTTTCTGCGATACAATACGCACTTACGTGACTTCCCACAACGGGGATTTGCCCACCAAATAGTGCCGCCGTTGCTTTTATATTATTTTTATCAAAATTAACTATGACGTCAGCACTTTTTTCTTTTGTGTGCACCTCCACTATCTGCGCGATTCCCTGCATTGTACTTTCTATGTTGGTTTGTGCTTGCACTTGGCTATACCGCAAAACACCTAGACGTACCACTATCACCAACACTCCCATCCCTATTATCGGTATGCGTTTTTTATTACTGTCCACCATACACCACACACCGTATCCGCAGACAAACAAAAAAAGTGCAGCGTACACGAAATGAAACGGCAACGCCGTCACCACTGCGGATACACCCACACCTACTCCTAACACATAATAAAGCTGCTGATACGGAGGCATATGTAAAGATCGATATCACCAGTATAACAAAAAACAACCCCGTACGCATACGAGGTTGTTTGTGGAAAAACTAGAGTGAGTCTTGTGAAGTATTTTCTAATTCAGATTTTTGACCACACGCACGTCGTTCTGTTCTAAACATTTCCCAAGCTGATTTAGTTGCTTTACGATAGGTTTCTTGTGCTGCACGCTTTTCAGTTGCAAATGCTTTACTTGCATCTTTAATTGCGGTTTGGCGAGCTGTTTTATCTTCAATTCCCCATGCTGCAATTAATGCAGTCTTACGTTTTGTTAATATTTCAGTTCTTGTTTTGGTTACGTTTGTTAATGCGGTCATCAAGGCGTCTTCACGTTTTGTTAACGCAGTTACCACACAAGCGCGGTCGAGTGTAATAGCAATTTTTTCTTTACGAACTTCTTTTGCAACCTCTCGTCCTTCATCTTGTGATGCAAACACTGGCGCACCAATAAGTAAACTTGCCAAACTTCCCACTGCTAATATTTTTGAAATAGTCATATATTATTATGATACCACGAAACGTGGTTACCCAAGTATAACGATTGAGGATTGCTTTTTCTTACATCATCCCTTTCCTCATGTTTAAAAATAAAAAAGGGTTACTCGTGCATACACAAATAACCCATACATCTACTTATTTATTCCCTACAAGAAATGCCGTAACTGCACCAGAATATCCAATCCAATCTTCATCGTTATCTGAAAAAAAATTTAATTTTTCAGCACGCACTTTAAACACTAAATAATCTTCAGTTGAATACTCATCAGTATAATACCGCGCAATTTCATCACCCACACACGCCGTGTGGAGTTGCGTGGACTTTTGCTCACGCATCGGATGGGTCAACAACATACAACTCACTGCAAAGACTCCAAGATAAAATTCGTTTGCATCAAAAAGATTTTTTGCTTCAAGGTTTGGTGGTTCACGATAACACAAACCAAACTGTGCAGGAACAATCAAAATATCATAACCTTTTTGAATTTTTCCAATTTCTTTCCACATCTTCGCGGTTTCTGACATTTGCCGTAAGCGGTAATCTTGCATATTTCCAAGGGCATATCTTTCACCTACTTTTCGTTGGGTTGATATCACCCTTAATGCCTTCTCTACCGCGTCAATATACGTTCTACCAATCAATTCCCAGCGTGGAATAGCAAACCACCCTTCTGCTTTTGGTGGTAGTTCATTTTTTGCAATTTTCTCATCAGCTCCACCAATACCCGGAAACAATCTTCGCAATGTTGCAACCTGTCTTGAAATATCTTTTACATTATACGATTTGGGATACCCACAGGTACTCCAATAACTTGTTGCCCTCTTCAATTCTTTCACTACCGGTGCCTCAACATGGAGTATCTTTTCATCCTCAAGGAATCTCTTCAAAGATTGTTCATCGATTGCGTTGTCTGCGAGTGCTTTTGCTATTTTCTTTTCAAAAAGTTCTAAATATTTTTTCTTATCTTCGTCGGTTAGTTCCATGACGTTTCCTTTCATGGTATTTTCTCGAAACACTCGAGAATAATGGCTTATGTCACCATAACATAAGCCCCTTGCAAACAATGCGTAATTATCAGCAGAGGGCTTATGTTATGGATGGGTTGTTACAGAACGAGTACACATTCTTTACCGTATTACTACCAAATTGTCAATCATTTTAGTTATTTTTATAAAAGAAAAACTGCGCACGAGTCGCAGCTTATACCACAATGTTTACGAGGCGATTTTGAATCACGACTATTTTCTTTACTTCTTTTCCTTCCAATTCTTGCATTACTCGTTCACTGCGTAACGCAAGTTCCTTCATTTCATCTTCCGTAATCCCTGTTTTTGCTTGGACACGATCACGGATTTTACCATTCACTTGAATCACTAATTCAAATGTTGCTTTGGTTAATTTTGATTCGTCGTGTGTTGGCCAGCTTTCTTTTTGCAAAAATGTCGTATTACCCAATTCATGCCACAATTCTTCGGTGATGTGTGGAGCAAAGGGATGTAATACTTTTACAAAACTTTCAAAATCTTTTTTATTGACCCCTTGTGCTGATGTCATTTCATTAACCGCAATCATCATTTGAGCAATCGCCGTATTATAACTCATACTTGCAATGTCATCAGTCACTTTTTTGATAGTTTGATGAATGACTCGTGACACATCATCATGTGTTTCATCATTCACCTTTTCAATCACTTTCCATACTTTTTCTAAAAAGCGTGCAACTCCTGAAATGCTGTCGGTTGACCATGGCTTTGCGTCTTGCAGAGGTCCCATGAACATTTCATAGAGACGTACCGCATCAGCACCATAGAGCGCCACCACTTCATCAGGATTTACTACGTTTCCTCGTGACTTCGACATTTTTTGTCCATCATTTCCCAAAATCAAACCAATGTGACGCATTTTGTGGAATGGTTCGCGCACAGAAACCAATCCCAAATCAGCAAACACTTTTGTGAAGAAACGAGCATACAATAAATGGAGCACGATATGTTCTGCACCAATCACATATAAATCAACGGGCATGAAGCGATCTACTTCTTCTTTATTGAATGCATGCGTTGTATCATGAGCACTCGGATATCTCAAAAAATACCAGCTTGAATCCACGAAGGTGTCCATGGTTTCAAAGTCGCGGCGTGCATTTTTTCCACACGTTGGACAAGGCACATTTTGAAAATCTTTTGAACGTGCCAGTGGTGGTTGACCGTCAGGAGTAAAATCAACATCGTCAGGCAACATGACCGGTAAATCTTTTTCAGGAACCGGTACCGCTCCACAATCATCACACCAAATCATAGGTATTGGTGCACCCCAATAGCGTTGGCGCGATACTAACCAATCACGTAATCGATAGGTCGTTGTCTTCTTTCCGTTTGCTTTTTCAGTAATTGCAAACATGACGTCACGATTTTGTTTTCCATCGAATTCTCCCGAATTGATCAAGGTTCCATCGCCCGTAAAACATTCATCATCACTTGCAATCACGCTGCGAATTTCAATACCGTATTTTTTTGCAAATGCAAAATCTCGTTCGTCGTGCGCAGGAACGGCCATTACCGCACCGGTTCCATAACTTGCAATAACATAATCAGCAACGTAAACCGAAACTTTTTCTCCCGTAATAGGATGCACCACAAACACACCTTCCATTTTTACTCCCGTTTTTTCTTTGGCGAGTTGTGTGCGTTCCAATTCGCTTTTTCCTTTTGCTGTTTCTTGGTACGCCGTAATTTCATCTGCATTTGTTGCCTTTTCTTTCAATGATGTGAGTAACGCGTGTTCTGGTGACATCACAATATACGTCACGCCGTATAACGTGTCAGGACGTGTGGTAAACACCTCAATTTTTTCACCACTTCCCTCTACCGCAAAAGAAAGTGTCGCACCCTCACTTTTACCAATCCAATTTCGTTGACCTTCTTTGGTTGAGTTTGGCCAATCTAATTTTTCCAAACCTGACAATAATTCTTCTGCGTAGTCGGTGATTTTGAAAAACCATTGTTCCATGTCTTTTTGGATCACTTGATTTTTACATCGTTCACACGCGCCATCCACTACTTGCTCACG
>CAZUUO010000029.1:0-8626 GCA_964622665.1 uncultured Gammaproteobacteria bacterium
GTGTATTTGATCATGCTTCGCACATCCTTCGTATGAAGTGTGTCAGCAATGAGCTCTGCTCTTTCACCGAGTAGCCCAAGAATGTTTGCGATCTTTGCCTCAATCTCAGTAGTTATTTTTCCTCCACGTTCCGTTGAATACTTTATTGTGGAGATGTCGCGTGTTAATTTTTGAATGTTTGCTTTCGCTCGTTGAATAACGAAACTATTTTTCAGTCCAATCACGAGCAGCTCCTTTATTTCATCAACCATTTTTTCAACGGCGACTGATTTTAGGAATTCTTCATGATCGTATGTTCCCGGTTCATACTTTTGTCGGAGAGATTTTGATATTTCCCACAAAGGTGGAAGCATCATCATTAACACTGCGACACTGTATGCTGCTAGAAAGATGTAGTGGATTAATTTTGGTACCGGAATATCTTTCTGGGCACACATGGTGATATGAATGAGTGACAAGAAGAACAGGGGAGTGATTATGTAACTGAACAAACCGTGGTACACTTCTCCGTATTTTGTCTGGGTGTTTTGAAACCCATTTTTTACACGTTTTAGTATTCCTATTTTATTTTCTCTGAGGTGCTCAATAAAGAGTACTTCAGGGTCGATTTTTTGTCCGAGTCTTTTTTCAAACTCGTCTTTGTTCATGACTCCACCTCCGTGGTGTAAGGAGCTAACAAAATAGTACGCTTTTTTTGAGCGTTTGTCAAAGTAAGATTGCTAAAATTAGAAGAAAATTTCAAATTTAATATGTGTAGCTGGTACGTGATTTTGGGTGAGGATTGAACGCGCATCGATGATCATTTGTTTGTTTCCGCACAAATAAAAGAGGGTGTCCTTTTCAAAACCATTGTTTTTTAAATGGTCGGTTACTCTACCGCGCAATCCGGTGTATTGTTCACTTGGTTGGGATAAGGTTGTTTTTACAATGAGATTTGGGAGTTTCTTTTGAAATTCATGAATTTCTTCAAGGGCAAACACATCCGCTTCGGTACGAACCCCAAAATATAGGGTTACTGCTTGTGAGGGTCTAAAGTCAGCTAAATGGTATAAATGTGATAAAAATGGGGCGATTCCTGTGGAAGTTGCTACGTAGACAATGCGTTCATGACTTTCTGTGGGTACCGTCATGAGGCCGCGTGCTTCACCAAAACGTACTGCACTTTGTAAGGGGAGTTTGTGTATTCTTTCGGTTACCACACTTTCTGGATGCCATTGCATGTACCAGGTTAGGTGTTTTGGATGTGCACTATCACTTGCTATCGAAAAGGCGCGAGCGATTTTTTTGTCGGTATGCTCACTTTCAATCATGACAAATTGACCCGGTAAAAACGAGAATTCTTCCTGTAATTCTACAGTTATTTTATAAATTACCGGGGTAACGCGGGTGTTTTCGATGATAATACCTGTGTGCATAGTAGGTAAATACTACCACAGTTCTTGACAAAGTGCCATATATTTTATATCATAGTTGGTGAATATGAGTTAAATTACTCAATATATAATATGGTGAGATTAAGTAAGAAAACAGACTACGCAATCCAATTTTTGCTTGCGTTACATGATGCAAAGGATGCCCCGCTTTCGTTGGGTTGTTTTGCACGTGAATCTCACATTTCTTTCCTTTTTTTGCAACACATTGTTCGATCGTTAAAGTCACATGAATTGGTGACCGTTACCAAAGGACGCGAGGGTGGGTACATGTTAGCAAAACCATTATCTGAAATTACGGTGAAAGAAATCTCAGATTTATTGGAAGGTGCTCCATCGGTTGTTCCGTGTATTATGGCGCCGACATTATGTGGATTGTCAGGGAAATGTGGTGCTCGCAAACGATTTATTACCGTGAATGAAAAAATTAATACCGTGCTCGCCTCAATTACTCTTGCTGACTTGTTATAAGCTATGAAGGAAACAGAACTCAAAACAGAATGTGGTCGCGTGGTTGGTAATACCGGTTTTATTTCGTTACCTGACGTGGAATCACGATTTGTATATTTAGATCACGCAGCGACAACTCCGGTACGACGTGAAGCGTTAGATGCAATGATGCCATATTTCGCTGAAGATTTTGGAAATCCTTCAGCATTGTATGCGGCAGGTCGTGCAGCAAAACGAGCATTACAAGAGGCGCGTGAAACTATTGCACGTGGTTTATCAGCTCGTCCTAATGAAATTATTTTTACTGCTGGTGGAACGGAAAGTAATAATTTGGCGTTGTTTGGGGTGACGCGTGGTTATGCAACTCAGGGTAACACTATTATTACGAGTTCATTTGAACATCATGCGGTTTTGTATGTTGGTGAAAAAATGGAAAAAGATGGATTACATCATGTTGTGGTTCCGGTTGATCATAATGGGTTGTTGGATTTAGAGAAATTTGAAACTTCACTTACTCCTGAAACGCTCGTGGTGAGTATTATGTATGCGAATAATGAAATTGGCGTCGTACAAAATATCACCGAGATTGCACGTATTATTCGTAACAAAAAGAAGGAGTGGGGAAGAGGACCTTTACAAACACCGTTTTTACATACGGATGCTTGCCAAGCGACACAATATTTGAATTTGAATGTACAAGAATTGGGAGTTGATTTGATGACGATTAATTCATCAAAAATTTACGGACCCAAAGGTGTAGGGGCTTTGTACGTGAAAAATGGTATTAAATTATCTCCATTGGTTATCGGGGGAGGGCAAGAACAAAAACTTCGTTCAGGCACTGAAAATATTCCTGGCATTGTGGGATTTGCAAAAGCATTTGAATTAGCACTCGCGGAACGAGAAACAGAAAGTGCTCGTTTGAGTGAATTGCGCGATTACTTTATTGCGAGAGTTTTACAAGAAATTCCAAAGGTAGTTTTAAATGGTGATCCAGTGAAGCGTCTTCCTAATAATATCAATGTTTCGATTTTGGATATTGAGGGAGAAGCAATTCTGTTGTACTTAGATGCGTATGGTATTTGTGCATCAACGGGAAGTGCGTGTGATAGTGCAAGTCTCGATCCCTCACATGTGATTTTAGCACTGGGACGTCCCTATGAATTTGCGCATGGATCGATGCGATTTACACTCGGTAAATCAACAACGAAAGAAGACATTGATTATACGTTGGAAGTTTTGAAACCGGTGTGTGCGGTGTTACGACAAATGTCACCTATTGATGTTGATATTACGTCATACGATCAAAAACATACTGCAATTCCTGAAGCATTTTTAGGCAATGCAAAACCTCACTTTATAAAATAATTTTCTATGGCAGATTTAATTTCAAAAATGACTGATGATACGCTCAAGAATTCTGATGTCGTGAATACGCGCACTAAAGAATCATGGGTGTATTCTGATATTGTGCGTGAACATTTTTTCCGTCCACAAAATTTGTTGATGAGAAAGGCAGATGAAGGGGAATTTGATGCAGAAGGTGTCGTAGGATCACCAGCGTGCGGAGATTCTATGTGGATTGGTATCAAAGTTGATCCAACCACCGAACGAGTGACTGAAATGAAATGGAGAACGTTTGGGTGTGGAAGTGCGATTGCTTCAACTTCTATGTATTCAGTGATGATTACGGAAAATGGTGGATTGACTCTTGCTGATGCGCTCGCCATTAAACCACAACACATCATGGAACGTCTTGGTGGTTTACCGAACCGAAAAATTCATTGCAGTGTGTTGGCAGATAAAGCGTTTCAAAAATGCGTGAATAATTATTTTCGTGCAACCGGACAACATGCTCGTGTGATGGTGGATGGAGCAAAAGTGATTGATAAGGATTTGAATATCACCGATCACGATATTGAAGAAGCAGTACTTGAAGGCGCAACAACGCTTGAGGATGTCCAAAAGAAACTGAAGGTTGGAATTGGAAATCCGGAAAATATTCCTGAAATTGAACAACTCATTCGTTTTTATAGTGAAAAATATTATGGTGGATAAACGAGCGTAACGGCTCGTTTTTTCTTTACGAGCTGGCTGTTTTACGCTATGGTAATTATATATAATTTTTCCTTATGGACACCCCACAATTGTTATTGTCTGAACGCGAAAATCCAGAAAACTGGGAACGTGAGTATCGTGAAAATCCTGATGGTTTTAAAGACGCGTTACGAGAAATTGAAAAAACGCATGGGAATTTGGTTTTGGTGCGTGCATGGAAAGCTCGATTGGTGGATGTTGTCGCTTCAAAGTTTCCTCGTAGTTTTTGGTACGTGATGGGTGCAACGATTGTTGCGTATGTGGGGGTGGCGTATGTGAACACTTTCACGTTTGGTACGATTGGTTTGCCGGCAATGATGTGGATTGTTCCATTTTTATTGCACTATATTTGGATCAATAAAAAACAAATTGCACAAGCGCGCTATGTTGGTGCTGCTGTTGTTTTGTTTGGCGCATTATTGTATGTGCCACGTTTTTTGGTAGATCCCATGACAGATATTTCATTGTTCAGTTTGTTTTTAGGGGTCTGTGGCTTGGGCGGATTTTTTGTCTATACTCAGTCGCATCGTATCGATGATATTCTTGATGTGGTTACTCGTCTTTCATCGTGGGTATTATTATCACTTGCCTTATCAATTCCTATTTTGGGGATTTTATTTGCATCTTCAGAAGTATTACAATTATTTGGCCAAGGGGATCATTACCTAATTGAATTTGCTAATGCGGTAACTCCGTTTATTGCATACTATATTTTGGAACGTTCACAAGGTTGGCTTAAAATTTCTCAATTGTACTCTAAAATTTTAATTATTCCTCTTTTTGCGATTGCAGCGTTTATTTTTTTGAGAATAATTTATTTTTTATTGGGTGTGAAGTTGATATCGTCGTTTACGTTAGCGTTTTTTGATGTGAGTTTGTTGTTGCTTGTCATGATGTTTATTGCATCACTTATTATGATGCGAACCAAAAATATTTTTTCATTTGAAAAATTTGAAAGTTTGTTTTTTGGTTTAATTTCAGGTGTTTCATTTGTACTTTCTGTGTGTGGTATTGTTTCGTATTTTGAAGCAGGTTCACAGTTGTGGCAAATTAATTATACTGCGTATGTATGGTGGTTAATTGCGATCTCGTTATTTATGAGTTTTCATGCGGGTACCTTTGCACTCGCGGCACTACGACGACAAGTGGGAACGACGACCTCGTATAAACGTCAGGTCCAATTATTTTTAGGATATCCGCTCTTGTGTGCTGGTGCTATTATTGCTACTATTTTTGCATTATAAAACGTATATGATTGAACAACCAATTCCGGTGACCGATAGTAATAAAAAAGCAAAAAAAATTACGCGACTCGTTGTTGATCGTGATTTGTGTATTGGTGCGGCTAGTTGTGTGGTCGTGTATCCGAGTGTCTTTGCTATGGATGATGAAAATAAAGCGGTGATGTTGAAAAAAGATGGTACGCAAACATCTGCAGAAACAAATGTCACGGAACTTGCTGTAGATCATATTGACGATGAAACGTTGTTGCTTGCCGCACAATCATGTCCTACTTTGGCTATCTTTTTGTACGATAGTGAAGGTAATCAAGTATACCCAGCATAGGTTGATAATCTCTTACTAGTTTGGTATGCTATAGGTAAGGACACATATTAATGTGTATAAGTCATAATTTTTTTGACTATGATGGATTCAAAGTCATGTGCGGCGTGGGGATTGGTATTAATTCGTGTTGGTTTAGCTGCGGTATTTATTGCTCACGGCTACGCTAAACTTGCTAATATTGATCAAACTATCGCATTTTTTGGATCAATGGGTCTTGCGTCATTTTTTGCATACCTTGTTGGTCTCGTAGAATTGCTCGGTGGTCTCGCAATGTTGCTTGGTGTATACACGAAGTACGCGGGCTACTTGTTGGCGATTGTCATGTTGGTCGCTATCGTTAAAGTGAAATGGGCAATGGGTTTTATGATGGGATGGGAATTTGATCTTGTCTTATTGCTTAACGCGCTTGCAATTTCATGGACGGGTCCGGGAGAATATACTCTCATGAAGAAATTAGCTTAAAGATATAGCAAAAGCGCGGTTACAGCCCGCGCTTTTCTTTTTATTCTGCACAGTGGTAGAATAATCTTACTATCTACCTTTTGCTTGCAATTGTTATGAAAAAACTACTTATATCAGTGCTATTGGGATTTACCCTGTTAATACCGCATATCACCATGGCCGCTTCTTCCTTCGTTGTTCCTAAAATTGTGAATGCTGATTTTGTCGGTAAACTTCAACGTAATGGTACGATGCTGGTCATGGAACAAATTCGTTTTAATCCGGGTAGTGAGCCACAAAAACATCTCACCCGTAACTTACGCAAAATTCTTGCTGATGGAAAACAAGAACTATCGTTTTCTGATTTTGCACTAATTGATGAAGCGCGAAAACCTATTCCATTTTCAGTTACCCAAGAATCAGATCGCGCTATTGTCACCTTTGGTGAAAAAGATGCGACCGTCGATAAAGAAATGGTGTATGTATTAACCTATACTGTTTCTGGGGCTGCTATCATTGACGGTGATGCATGGACAGTACGTGCAGCATTTTTGGATCAGCAATTTGTCTACTCTATTCCTAAAGTTACAGCGACCATTGTGTTGCCTCGTGAATTGCCCAATCGAGAATTTCAGTTTTGGTGTTCAAAATTGATTAATGGGGAAGCCACTGAATGTACTACGCGGCAATTTCGCTCAAAGGATCAATTGCTTTCAGACGCGGTTATGGGAAGTGTCGTACAAATGCCTGAAAAGGGGGAAATGCTCATGCAGCTGAAATTACCCAAAACTTATTTAACGGAGTCAACGCATACCATTCAATTTTTTGATTATGTTGCAAAGTATTGGATGTATGAATTGTTAGGTGTGCTTGTTGTTGGATTTTTGATTGCAGCATTACGCCATAAGGGAACTGATGACGAGGTAACATCACCTGATGATGGGGGATTATAATATGGAAAAAGGAATATTATATATTGTTGCAACACCGATTGGGAATCTTGATGACATTACGTTACGCGCTATTCAAATTTTGAAAGCTGTTGATGTGATAGTGTGTGAGGACTCGCGCGTAAGTGCAACGTTGTTGAAAAAATTAGGTATTGAAAAAAGGCTATTGGTAATTCATGAACATACTGACAGTGTGGTGTTGCGTCAGTTTGTACAAAGTTTAGCCGATGGGGTGCAAGCGGCACTTATTACGGATGCGGGAACGCCTGCGATTGCTGATCCTGGGACTGCGGTTGTATCGATGGTTGCAAAGTTGCATCCTGAGGTGAAGGTTGTTCCTGTTCCTGGAGCAAGCGCGGTAGTTGCTGCGTTATCGGTTTCGGGAATGTATGCAAACCAATTTGTATTTTGGGGATTTGTTCCGCACAAAAAAGGACGAGCCGCTTTTTTTCAAGAAATTGAAAGTAGTGATAAGGTGAGTGTGTTGTTTGAGACGCCTCAACGGATTGCACAAACGATGCAAAGTTTATCTGAATTTGCAGAACCTTCTCGTAAGATTTGTGTGGTGCGTGAATTAAGTAAGCAATTTGAAACGGTGTATCGGGGTACTGTTGCTGATGCGGCTACGTTATTACCAGAAAAAGAAATGAAAGGAGAATTTGTCTTAGTAATTGATTGTAATTGATATGAAACACATATACATCACCACACCTATTTATTATATTAATGACAAACCACATATTGGTCATGCGTACACTACCATTGCGGGTGATATTTTGGCGCGCTATCATCGTATGATTGGAAATTCGGTTACCTATGTAACAGGTACCGATGAAAATTCTCAAAAAAATCTTGAAGCATCACAAAAGGCAGGAGTTGCTGACATGATGACTTATTTGGATTCGATGAGTGCGTTGTGGCAAGATACATGGAAGAAGTTGGATATTTCTCATGATGATTTTATTCGTACCACACAAGGTCGTCACCACACCGCGGTTGCGAAATTTTGGGGATTAGTAAAAGAGAGGGGTGATATTTATAAAGGTAACTATGAAGGTTGGTATTGTGTGGGATGTGAAGCATTTTATTTGGAGAGTGATTTGGTAGAAGGAAATTGTCCAACGCACAAAAAACCAGCACAAAAAATTGTTGAAGAAAATTATTTTTTCCGTTTGACAGCGTATCGTGATGCGTTATTGGCACATTTTGAAGCGCATCCAGATTTTGTACAACCTGTTTCACGACGCAATGAAATTATCAACTATATCAAGGATAACATGATTGATGTCAGTATTAGTCGCGTTAACGCAAGTGTGGGAATTCCCGTACCCGATGATGCTGACCACAAAATTTATGTGTGGTTTGATGCGTTGATTAATTATTTGTCGGTTGTTGGATTTGGTAGTGATGAGAAAAAATTTAATGAAAATTGGCCGGCGTATCTGCACTTGGTGGGGAAGGATATTTTGAAATTTCATTGTGCGTTGTGGCCAGCAATGTTACTGTCGGCAGGTTTAGAATTACCAGCTCATGTGTTTGCTCATGGACATTTTACGATTGATGGTGAAAAAATGTCGAAGTCATTGGGAAATGTGGTGAATCCGGTTGAAGTGATGGAAAAGTATGGCAATGATGCACTTCGTTTTCATGTGATGCGCGAAATTCGATTTGGAGAAGATGGCGATTTTTCAT
>CAZUUO010000030.1:0-8589 GCA_964622665.1 uncultured Gammaproteobacteria bacterium
GTTGAAAGTGAAACTTTTGAAATACCGAGGAACATGGTGTTTCCTTTTGCGGCTACGCCACCCTCCTTTGTTACCTTTTCATTTTCAATCAAGAATTGCGCACGTTCAATCACTTCACCTGGTAAGAATCCTGTTGTACCTGGTTCCGTAATATAGATACGTGAGAACATTTGACGAATAATAACTTCAATGTGTTTATCACGTAATTTTTGACCTTGACCTGCGTAGATTGCTTGAATTTCTTTCAAAATTTCAAATGCAACCGCGTAGATACCTTTAAGTTCAAAGAGTTGTGTTAAGTCTACTGAACCATCCGTGATATTTTGACCAATTTGGATGACATCACCTTCTTTTACCAAGATGCGATATCCCGCTGGAATTAAGTACTCTTTCTTACCCATTCCGGCATAGGTCAATCGAACAATTTTACCTTCAATTGCGACGATACCAGATTCTGGTGCCACAATTTTGGTTCCATCTTTCTTTTCAATCAAGGTAGCACCTGCTTTTACGCCACCCTCTTCAACTTTTACTTTATCACCACGAACCACTGCAAATTCATCAACAATCGTATCTTTAAATGAAATTGCAACGATCTTTTGGTTTGGTTTACTCTCTAATACTTTTGCTCCCGTACCATCTTCTACCACGCGGCGTTCGCCAGCAGAGATAGAAACAGTTCCTTCAACATCAGCAATAAATGCTTTACGTTTTGGTTGACGAGCTTCAAATAATTCTTCAACACGAGGTAAACCACGAGTAATATCTTCACCACCCGCCACACCACCGGTATGGAAGGTACGCATGGTCAACTGAGTACCTGGCTCACCAATTGATTGTGCCGCGATAACACCAACCGCTGTTCCCAGTCCAACCACTTGGTTGTTGCTGTGATCAAAGCCGTAGCATTTTTGACAGACACCTTTTGGTAATTTACAGGTAAGAATGCTGCGATAACGAACGCTGTCCAATTCAAGAGACGCAATTTCTTGACGTTTCTTTTCATCAACAACTTCTCCCGCTTCAACGATAACTTTTTTGCCATCCATGATTGGTTCAAGCAAGAAGCGACCCCATACACGAGATGCAAGTTTATCACCCATTTGATCTGAAATTTCTTTGGTGATTGTTAAACCTTCGGTATCTCCACAATCAACTTGATGTACGATCACATCTTGTGACACATCCACCAAACGACGGGTAAGGTAACCTGCGTTTGCTGTTTTCAAAGCGGTATCGGTTAAACCTTTACGTGAACCGTGGGTTGAAATAAAGAACTCGATAACATCAAATCCTTCTTTAAAACTTCCTTTAACTGGCAATTCGATAATGTCACCACCAGGGTTTGACACCAAACCTTTCATACCGATGACCTGTGTCAACTGACCCCAAGTACCACGAGCTCCAGATTCGATCATGCCGAATACTGATGAATCTTTTGATACGTGATCACGAACACCTTTCACGATACGATTTTTAATTTCATCCCACACCCCAATCACTTTCAAGTGACGTTCGGTGCCGGTTAACAAACCTTCGTTGTATTGATCTTCAATTTCTGCGATTCGGCGTTCACCTTCACTTAACAATTCAGCTTTATTTTCAACCACTGTGAAGTCCTCCATACCAAGACTGTGTCCTGATTTAGTGACATAGCGGAATCCAAGTTCCTTAATAGCATCCAATACTTCAACCGCGCGTTCGTGACCAATAGTTTCCATTGAGTAGTGAATGATTTCACCTAAATGTTTTGAACCAACTTCTGAATTGTAGTATGGAAATTCAGGTCCAAAAATACTATTGAAAATAACACGACCTACCGTTGTAGTAATAACTGGTGAGGTAATATTTTTGAATTTTGATGTATCAGCAAACTTCACACGGATTTTATCTTGTAATCCGATGTGGCGTAAACGATATGCCATCAAAGCTTCTTCGATACTTGAGAATGCTTTGGTTTCTTTAATATCTTTTTCTTCATCGCGACAGTGAGTCAAATAGAATGAACCCCATGCGATATCTTGTTTTGGTGTAACGATTGGCGCACCGTTTGCTGGACGCAATAAGTTTTTCTTTGCGCTCATCAAATTTGCAGCTTCCCAACGAGCTTCATCAGTTAAGGGAACGTGAACGGCCATTTGATCTCCATCGAAGTCAGCGTTAAACGCGGTACATACGAGAGGGTGAATACGAATAGCTTTACCTTCAATTAACTTTGGACGAAATGCTTGAATACCTAAACGGTGCAAGGTTGGTGCACGGTTTAACAAGACGTGTGTTGAGCTGGTAACTTCTTCCAAAATATCCCACACTTCTGCACGACCTGATTCAATTACTTTTGATGCACTGCGAATGTTGTGCGCAATACCTCGTTCAATAATTTTACCCATGATGAATGGTTTGAATAATTCAAGAGCCATTCGTTTTGGTAAACCACATTCATCCAATTTCAAGTATGGACCCACAACGATAACTGAACGTCCTGAATAATCAGTACGTTTACCGAGCAAGTTTTGGCGGAAGCGTCCTTGTTTACCTTTCAATGAATCCGCAATTGAACGTAATTGACGTTTTTGACCTGCAGGTGATTGTACGGTTTTGGTATGACGAGCACTGTTATCAAACAAAGCATCAACCGCTTCCTGCAACATACGCTTTTCGTTGCGTACGATAATTTCAGGCGCATTCAATTCACGTAAACGAATTAAACGATTGTTACGGTTAATAACGCGGCGATATAAATCGTTCACGTCTGATGTTGCATAGCGTCCACCATCAAGTGCCACCATTGGGCGCAAATCTGGAGGAGTTACTGGAATTACATCAAGAATCAACCATTCTGGTTTAATTTGTCGGCGAATAAAACTCTTAATGAGTTGTGCGCGACGCATTACTTTTGCTCGTTTCGTATCAGGAGCTGTCACAATTTCTTTTTCAAGTTTTTGTGATTCAGCTTCTAAATCAATGCGAGACAACAATAATTTAATTGCTTCTGCACCAATTGATGCATCAAACAAATGTCCGAAGCGTAATGATAATTCTTGATATTCATGTTCAGTCAACAATCGATTTTGTTCAATACTCTTCAATTGTTTTTCTGCTTCAATAAATTCAGCATCAAGATTTGCGTATTTACGATCGCGTTCATCTTCAGCATCACGTGACGCTTTTTTATCAGTGCCGGCTGCCGCTAATGATTTATCAGATTCATTTTGAATTTGTTTGCGCTTTGATTTGTACTCTGACTTCAAGTCTTCGAGTAAGGCATTGCGCATCTCCTTGTTAACATCCGTAATAATAAAGTTGGCGAAGTACACAACTTTTTCCACGTTTTGCATGGACATGTCGAGCACTAAACCAATTTTTGATGGAATAGAACGAAGGAACCAAATATGTGTCACTGGCGCTGCCAAGTTGATGTGGCCCATGCGTTCACGACGAACTAACGAGTGTGTTACTTCAACACCGCATTTATCACAGGTAATTCCCTTATAGCGAATTTTGCGATATTTACCACAATAACATTCCCAATCTTTGGTTGGACCAAAAATTTCTTCAGCAAACAAACCACCTTTTTCAGGTTTTTGGGTGCGGTAGTTGATAGTTTCTGGTTTGGTAACTTCACCAAATGACCATCCCCGAATAACATCCGGTGATGCAATGGTAATTCGCAATGCGTCGAAGTCTGCGAGAGGTTTTGTAAACATATAGATTTGAAATTATTAGTTAGACGACCTTTCTTTCACTACTCTTTTTTAATTTTAGTGCGTGGTGTGCGTACGGGTGGCGGTGTTTGTACATCTTCAGTTACCACTGGCATCGCAAGATGTTTTGGATCCGTTTCTACGACGGTGTATCCTTCGTGTCCATCTTTTTCTAACAATTCCACATCAAGACATAAACCTTTCAACTCACGGAGCAACACTTGGAATGATTCTGGAACGTTGCGTTTCGTGATAGGTTCACCTTTAATGATTGATTCGTATGCTTTTGAACGTCCGGGAATATCATCTGATTTAATCGTGAGAATTTCTTGTAAGGTATGACTTGCGCCGTACGCTTCAAGTGCCCACACTTCCATTTCCCCGAAGCGTTGACCACCAAATTGAGCTTTACCTCCCAATGGTTGTTGAGTAATCAAACTGTAAGGACCAATTGAGCGTTGGTGAATCTTGTCTTCCACCATGTGGATCAATTTCAAGATGTATGAGTAACCAACTGTTACACGATGTTCAAATGGTTCACCCGTTCTTCCATCGTACAATGTTGTTTTACCATCTGTTGGGAATCCAGCTTTTTTCAATTCTTCTTTAATTTGATCTTCGGTCACCCCGTTTAATACTGGTGTTGCAACTTTGTAACCAAGTGCGTTTGCTGCCAAACCCATATGGTTTTCCAAAATCTGACCCAAGTTCATACGTGAAATAACACCCAATGGTGACAAAATAATGTCTACCGGTGTTCCATCAGGTAAGTGAGGCATATCTTCTGCTGGCACAATGCGTGAAACCACACCTTTGTTACCGTGACGACCTGCCATCTTGTCACCGACTTGAATTTTGCGCATGTCAGCGACTGAAACCTGCACGTTTTTAATAACGCCTGGTGGTAATTTATCACCATTTTCAGAACTGAAGACGGTAATTTCAGTAACTTTTCCATGTTCACCATGTTCCAAAGTTAATGAAGTATCACGAACATCACGTGCTTTTTCACCAAAGATTGCACGCAATAATTTTTCTTCTGCTGAAAGTTCTGTTTCACCTTTTGGTGTAATTTTACCCACCAAAATATCACCAGTTCCCACTTCAGCGCCAACACGAACCACACCTTCTTGATCGAGGTTTTTCAATTTTTCTTCTGAGACATTTGGAATATCTGAAGTAATAACTTCAGGTCCCAATTTAGTTTCACGCACCGCTGCGGTGTAGTGTTCGATGTGAACTGAAGTGAAGAAGTCTTGTTGTACCAAACGTTCTGACACGATGATAGCATCTTCATAGTTATAACCATCCCATACCATGTAGGCAACGAGTACGTTACGACCTAATGCGATTTCACCTTGATCAGTTGCTGGACCATCGGCCAACACATCACCCTTTTTGATTTTTTGATCAATTGTACAAATGGTGCGTTGATTAATTGCAGTTGATGGATTTGAACGAATAAAGCGATTCAAGTTGTAGGTGTATACCTTTCCTGATTCACCGGTTAATTCAATTTTACCACCACCTAATTTTGTAATAACACCATCTTCATCGGCAATAATAATGTGTCCTGAATCACGAGCCACATGTTCTTCAATACCAGTTCCCACAATTGGTGCTTCTGGTTTGAGTAATGGCACTGCTTGACGTTGCATGTTTGAGCCCATGAGCGCACGAGACGCATCGTCGTGTTCCAAGAATGGAATCATTGCCGCTGCCACTGACACGATTTGTTTTGAAGATACATCAACGTAATCAATAGTTTCGATTGATTCAACGCTTGGTTCTTGATGACGACGTGCCGCTAAGCGTTCCACCGTAAAGTAGCCATTATCATCAATTGCCTGCACTGCTGCTGTTGTTGTAACTTTTCCTTCTTCAAACGCATTCATGTACACCACTTCTTTGGTTACGCGAGGTTTGACAGAGATCATGTTTTCTTCGCTCTTTTGCAATGATTTAGCGTGAGCTTCTGTGATAGTTTCCCCATCAGCTACCACTACTTTGCTGCCCGCTTTTAAGTCGCCGCGCGCAATTTCACCAATTGCGGCTTTTCCATCGTTTGCAACTTCGCGAATCACTTTTCGATATGGAGTTTCAATAAATCCAAATTCATTCACACGAGCATAACATGCCAAGTGACCTACCAAACCAATGTTTGGACCTTCAGGAGTTTGAATTGGACAAATACGACCGTAGTGCGTTGGATGCACGTCACGTACTTCAAAACCAGCACGATCACGTGATAAACCACCAGGTCCCATCGCACTCACGCGGCGTTTGTGTTCAAGTTCTGCGAGTGGATTATTTTGATCCATGAATTGTGACAATTGTGCAGACATGAAGAATTCACGAATGGCACCAATCACTGGACGAGCGTTGATTAAACGAGAAGGAGCATGTGAATCAGCTTCAATCGTTGACATACGATCTTTCACAATGCGTTCCATACGAGCAAGACCAATGCGGAAGCGGCTTTGGACTAACTCACCGATAGCTTTAATACGACGATTTCCTAAGTGATCAATATCGTCAGCTTCTTCTTGAGTAACATTCAAACGAATAACTTCTTTTACAATGAGTGCAACATCTTCTTTTTTAAGAGTGCGGCGTTCAACGGTATCCAAATCACGATCATCGTGAATACCAAAACGTTCATTAAACTTATAGCGACCAACCGTTCCTAAATCATAACGGTCAAAATTGAAGAACATTGCTTCAATTAATTGACGCGCGTTATCAACGGTTGCTAAATCACCAGGGCGAATACGTTTATAAATTTCAACCATCGCTTCGTCTCCTGTTTTTGAAGGATCTTTAGCGAGTGAATTTTTAATGTAGTCGATTTGCGGATGATTGTTGACGTCTTTAAAGAGTTCGTACAATTCTTCATCAGTGGTAAAACCAAATGCACGCAACAATGTGGTGATTGGTGCCTTACGTTTTCGATCTACTTTTACATACAACACATTACTTAAATCGGTTTCAATTTCGATCCATGCACCACGATTTGGAATAATTTTCGCACCGTAGTATTTTCGACCACGAAGTAACTCCGCAGTGAAGAATGCACCTGGTGAACGAATAATTTGAGAAACAACGACACGTTCAACACCATTGATCATGAAGGTGCCACGTTTTGTCATTAATGGAATATCTCCTAAGAAGACTTCCTGAGATTTGCGTTCGCCAGATTTGGTATTTTCAAGCACCGCATTAACGCGAATCGGTGCTTCGTAGGTAATTTTCTTTTGACGGCAGGTTTCTTCGTCGAATTTTGGTTCGTCGATGAAATATTGATCAAACGAAAGTTTGTTTTCACCGTTAAAATCGGTGATTGGTGAAACTTCTTCAAACAACTCGCCAATTCCTTCTCGCAAAAAGTAATCATATGAGTCTTTTTGCATCTGTGTTAAGTCTGGCAATGCCAAATCAAAAGCACTGGTAAAGAAACGGCGTTTCTTATCCTGCAATGGTTGACGTTTGTATTGGGGCATAAAAACGCAAAAAACACCGGCGGCTTCCTACGCGGTGATTGTTAACTGTTGTGAAATATTTCTTGAGGTTTCATGCGTGAAACGTGTGATTCTGATCAAAAATCACAGGGAGTTATATAAATAGCACGCATCAAATGAAGCGCTATTACTATACCGGTATCCACAGGTTTTGTCAAGGAAATTTACTGCTGAGGAAAAGCTGTCAATAAACAATTATTTTGCTAAATTATAATGTTTTTTAAAAAAATACCCATATAAATTCTTTGATTGGTGCTTTTATCCACAGTTTAATCACACTGTGTATAAAACCCCTTTGTTTCAAGCGGTTTTTGTAATGTCCACTCTATGTACCTCTTTTTACACTTCCTAAATATAGTACTGTCAACTGAGTATTAAACAAAAGTGCATAATTTTACTAAAATTTATCTAAATTTGGCTTAAAATATTGACAAATTCGTATTTTTCTGGTATGCTTTCCCTAACTTCGTACCTGCGCCATGGTGGCGTTTGACTCGAAGTCGGTCTTTACACTGTTCCCAAGGAGGGAAATGTGAAGAACTCCGCAGTCATCGTACTATTAATGATGATATTGCAAGGATGTTCTTATGGTGCAATGAATACGAAAGCTGTGACGTACAGTGGGCTGAACGCGTCTCCGATGGAGATGGCGCAGGCCTACGCGACGATCGAAAATACTGATATGGACATTCGTACTCGCCGTGCGCTTCTCAAGAAGTGCCTCGAAGACAATAACCTAGCGTATTGCGATCGGATGTACGGGTTTGGTAATGGGTATGGAAACTGGGGCCTTGGCTCCACGACCCCCGCCCAAAGCGACCGCACGTACTACTGGAACGCACACTAATATGATTTCCCCGCACATGGCTTATTACTTTGGACTTTTCTTTGCACTCATTAGTGCACTCTACTTTTGTGGAGGATACGAAAAGTACCGAATCATGAGCAGCAAAAAGCCAATTTTCAGCAATGGAAACAGGAATCTGGTAAGCAATAAGACACTCTCCCCTCTAGGGTTTTGCCTTATGGGACTTTTCTGTCTTTTTGTAACCGTCGATACCTTTGCGGTGTATTACCATGGTTGAGATTTTCAACTTGGAAGTCTGGCAGAGCTACTGGATTTGTGTGCTTTTTTTTCATATTGCTCTGCTTTGGGTATTGGGCCACAAGCAAATCAACCATTGGTTTCCTCGGTTCTTGTTTAAGTATCAAGGGTTGTTCTATGTAGCCCTGATACTCTTCACGAGTACCGGCTGTGGCACGGCGCCGTCTCGGCTCACCGTACCGGCTGATGAATCTCTGGCAACCTCGACTGATATCGCTATTGCGAATGCTCAGTCTGAGTTTGACCAGGCATTTGAAGCTGC
>CAZUUO010000031.1:0-8426 GCA_964622665.1 uncultured Gammaproteobacteria bacterium
ACCCGCCAATAAGCGGATTTTAAAGTGGCCTTTTATTTTCCTTTAAACATACCTCCATGCATCCCTCGTTCTCCTTTGGGAGATTCCATGCGGGTAATCATGGCATCACGTTGTTGTGTAGTAATCTTACCCGAAGCAACATCTGCATCCAATTTTGCTTTCATAGCAACTTTGTGAGCAGCTTGTTGTTCTGTGAAGAAAGCCTGTAATTGTTCCTTAGTTTTACCTTTTGACGTAGCTAAGGCTTCCAGTGACGTTTTACTCGTGCGCGCATTTTCCAAATCTGCAACACTTACCCCCAAAAACGTTGCCAATTTTTCCTGTTGTGCAGCATGCTCTGCTGCCCGATCCTCATTATTAAATCCACCACCGTTACATCCAACTCCTCGTTCAATTTTCGTCGGTGTAGTAGTTGTAGTATCGGTCGCAGCAGACGCATAGGTTGCACCCGTTGCCAACACTCCTAGTGACAAAACTCCTAAAACACCTTTTGTAAGTATATTCATAGTGATAATGTTAATTTCTGTAGGCCGGATCTACACTTCTATTACAAAACAATATCTCTACTTATTTCATTTATAAAAAATTTAACGAATACTCGTTAATAAATAAACGATATAACCAATGTAACATCCGATCAAAACAATGCCTTGCCAACGCTCAATGGTATGTTTCTTTCCCACAAACATAATAAGAAACAGCACAATACTTGCCGCCCCCACCATGAGAATGTCGCTATTTGAGGAAGTAAAAAATGGAAGAGGTGCAATAACACCGCTAACACCCAATATAAAGAAAATATTGAAAATGTTGGAGCCGACAATGTTACCAATAGCTATATCACTTTGCTTTTTATAGGCAGCAACTACTGATGTTGCAAGTTCGGGTAACGATGTCCCTACCGCAACAATAGTTAAACCAATCACCGATTGAGATATACCAAAGGCGGTTGCAAAATATACCGCAGCATCAACAATCCACTTTCCTCCAACAATTAACAACAATAATCCTAAGAAAATATAACCGACCGAAGCAATTACTGATAATTTCTTTATGGTACCCTCTTCACTGATTCCATGCTTTGCAATCCCAAACGTGTAATACAAAAAAATAACAAAAAATGATAATAAAATTACGGCATCACCAGCAGTTAAAATATTTGTCGTAACATCACCCCAATAACTATCATTTACCAAAACTCCCACAACCAAAGCCGCCAAAAAACTAAAGGGAATTTCCTTTAATACCGTATTTTTATTTGCCGTAAGTGGGTAAACCAAGGCACTTATCCCTAAAATTAAAAAAATATTCGCAATATTACTTCCTAAAATATTTCCAATAGCAATTTCAGTCGTACCACGAACGCTCGCCAACACATTCACCACCAATTCAGGTGCCGATGTCCCAAAAGCTACGATAGTTAAACCGATTACAATACTGGAAATATTGAACCGTCGAGCAACCGACGCAGCACCATCAACCAATAAGTCAGCCCCCTTAACAAGTAACCCCAACCCAATCAATAATAGAATTGCCGGCATCATAAAATTTCACATTATATATAAAAAAATATACCAAATTATATCAATCCCCACAACGAATTACCGTAAATCATACTGTCGTAATTCCTTACGACATTGCTTAAAATGAGGAACAACACGAGATACCTCCTCCCAAAAAGATGCGGAATGATTAAAATGTTTGGTATGACACAATTCATGCACAATGATGTACGTCTGCAAATGGTGCGGCAATTGCGTAATAACAAAATTAAACGTAAGTGTTCCCTTGCGCGAACAGGTTCCCCATCGTGATTTCATACGTCGCACCGCAATACGCGTATACAAAAACTGATACTCGATGTTTATTTCAGCAACCCGTTGTTCCAAAAAAGTAAGAACTGATTGTCGCTTCGTCCGATAATCTCCCAAAGAATCGTCAAAGGTACGCAGTGGTGGCAACGCCTGAACATACGCAATCTTTTTTTGAATCCAATCAGCTTTCTCTTGCACCATTTTCTCAAGAACCAAATCCGATATACGAGCAGGTGCCCGAACAATAATCTGCGCATCCCTTGTTACTGCAATACTAATACTGCGTCGTGACCGTGATCGCTTACGCGTAAAGGTCATGCTAGGCGATGAAAACATCGGCTCCATATTTTTTCCCGATTATCTCTTGCAGCAAAGCAACCCCATCGATACAGTAATACATTTTTATATTCGGAATTTCGTGAAAGGGCACCCACTGTGCTTCAGTCAACACATTTTTTTCATGAGTATCAAAGAAATCAGTAGAAATCTGGCCCCCAACAATCTCACACCAATAAAATAGAAAAATGCCATGATAATGTTTACTACTATCCCGTAAACTAGAAAAAAATCCGTCGCGTACAGCAGCAAGTTCTCCAACCACCACATCCAACCCCGATTCTTCCTTCACTTCACGCACCAACGCATCAATAATTCGTTCACCTTTATCAATGCCACCACCACAAAAAGTAAATCCATCTCCAAATTGCCGTGGCAGCAAAATACACCCATCTTTCACAATAATTCCATACACTGATGGACGAAAGTGTAATTGATCACTAGGAACTGCAACCGTTGTAAGATTTCGAGGTTGTATACAGCTAACGTGTTCAGGTTTCATAGATAACATAATACTACCAATATATACCTACACCATAGCGCAAACACCAAAAGAAAACAAACAAAAAACCTCTGAGGAAACAGAGGTTTTGCAAACTATTTTTTCCATCGCGGCGCAAATCCAATCATAAAGGTATACACATGCGCTAACAACTTTGGAGTACCACGACATATCATGCTATCAAATGCTCGTTTTTTAAATTCCCGTACATCGTTCCCCTGATAACACAATGCACCATCTTTAAAACAATAACTACAGTATAGCGGTGATTCACGAACTCCTGGATCTTTTGCAAACGGCATCAAACAACTTTGACATGCATTACATTCTTTCGCCATATTTATTTACTCATGGTATGAAATGTGCGATATGACACCGCCAAAATTCCCAAAAAAACCAACGGAAAATATGTCATTCCATTTGATAATCCATCAACAACCGCATGAGACACGAATGCGCTCACAAACACAAACCCAAATCCTGCATATGCCCATTCCTTAATGCGAGCCGAAACTGCGGGAATAATGAGCGCCAATGAACCCGAAACTTTAAAACCTCCAAGCAAATATCTAAAATAATCAGGGTATCCCAAATGTGCGACTCCCTCACGAGCAAGCTCGGTATGCGATGTTAATGCCACCATCACACCTTCAAATAAAAATATAATAACCGTCGTAACCCAAAACAAAACACGCGTTGCTTTCTTTGATAATGTCATATGCTTATATACTACTTAATATAGGGATATTTTGCCATATACGCCTTATTCAACTCACACTTCCCCATACACTCTGGTTGCCAATACTCAATTTCCGTACCCGGCGTACCATATAAAAATCCAAAATAACCATTTTTTAAATAATTTTTTCCATCCCCACGAAGCAATACATCAACACCATATAAATACTGCTGCTTATTGTCATGTATGGTAACCATGATGCCGTAAACTTTTGGTACATCAGAGTGCATGCGATAATAATCGACTAACGGATTAATAAGACGTTTAGTAATCATTTCTTTTTCAGCATCACTAAACTTTCCTCCCGGATTAAAAACAACAACAGGATCAATGCCATTATTAAGATCTTGAGGAACAATGACGTCAGGTTTTACTCCCAAAGACACAACAGGAGAATCAGTAGCAGCTTGTCTCTCAAGTTGAGCAATACGGTCATCGCGCCACGAAAGATCATACACATATTCCCTACCAAGAGAGCCGACAATACTATCATGCACAAAATATCCAATACTCGCTGTCAATAAAAAAATTACTATCCCTACAAAAAAATAATTTCGCATAGTATACATATACCCTATTATAACACACCCCATTAAAAAACCACATCCCGTAGGACATGGTTCTTGTGTTAAAACTCAGTATTAATCAAGACACGTAATATCGAACGAGCAATCGCGCATACTCATGCGATCATCTTCTCGCACATGGAGCAATCCAATGACATCAGCAGCATCTTCATTTAAATCAAAATGGCGAATCGAATTTCTCCTCAAATATACATGGCGGGATTCATTACTACCTCGCCCTCGCGGTGTTTTTTTGGTGTCACCGTCTTACGCTTTGCTACTGACATACACCCTCCCCAAAGGGTTGTCGGTTACCACACTATAAAGAAAAAACACAAAATGTCAATGTAATAAAATATTATCGATGCTTACATCCAGCCCAACAACACGGTCGACGTTTACCTTCCTGTAACTCCTCAATAGTACGTCGTATTCTTCGTGCTCGCGTTTCAGGTTGCTTTGCATCAAGAACCCAACAAATAAATTCATTGCGTGCCAGCGGTGTAATATCCTCCCACAACGCAACAATTTGACGTTGTACAAACAACGCCTTTCGTAAATCTGAAGGAATGGTGTGGGGTAATGCAGTATGACGAATTTCCTTCATAATCAATACAATAAAAAATTAAAATCCTAACTCAGCCAATCGTGAAAGATAAGGTTCCAAAGAAGGATCTGCGGGAATATACTTTCTGTCTACAATATCACCCACAGACATACTTGGATTTTTCTTATCAATTTCATGTTGCTTTCGCCAAGAAGATAGTATTTTTGGAAATTTTTCACTAAGAATTGTTAAAAATTGAACCAACAATGGTAACGAAATTCTATATCGTTCTAGAGATTGTTGTGTATACTTTTCTTCATAATCGGGAGACTTATAATCAAGCGCTGGAAACTTTCGTGTGGTAAGTGCAACCCGTAAATCCATTACCGCCTGTACAAAACCATACTCACTACCCACACTCGCCAAATGATAATCAAGCACATAAAATCCATCCTTCACATCATACATAAAATTAGAAGGCTTTGGATCAATAATAATCCCGCGTTCATCAAGTGCTGCAACGGTTTCAATAAGTTGCTCAATATGTTCATCACGGTACTCAGGTGCATTCGCTGGTGTAAAATCAGTGACATTGGTACCTGGCAACAATTCCATAATAACCACTCCATCCTCAAAAGAATAACTGACCAACTGTGAAGTATGCGGAATACCTTTTGCTCGTAACAAAGGCTTTAATTCAAAATTTACATGTATAACATTACGAGAAAATTTCGCTGCATACTCTTTTCCATCCACCACAATTCGAAATCCAGTACCAAATCTTCCCGATCCAAGATATTCAGGCATTTGTTTCATGTCACTAGCTTGGATTCTTTGTTTTAATTCGGTAATGACAGGTTTAAATGTAGACGCGTATAATCGTATATTTTCTTCCTGAAATGACAACTCTAAATTTTTTTCTTTTCGTAAAAACTGAACATACGCGTCAGTATGCTTTCGAATAAGCGTCACTAATTCTTCTGGTAAATCCTCCGGCAACGAACGAAGATTGGTGATACGTGCCAACTCCGCTGAATACTTTAAAAATTTTCCCTGTTCCGATGAAAATTCGCCCACCCCTTTATCGGCAAAAGTCTCGGCCTGTGCCTGCAATCGTTCAAATTTTTTTTCAAATTTCATATACAGTCATTACAAACATCATAACTCTACGCGCGCACTCGAGTGAAAGCACCTACTGCTTCAGAAATATTCTGATACCCGTCCCTCAATAACAATTGTACAATACCCTCATTTATCGCGCCAATTTGCTGGGGCCCTCCATATACCATTCCTGTAATCAACTGTACGAGCGACGCACCACAAAGAATTTTTTGATACGCATCTTCAGCCGTAAAAATCCCCCCAACCCCAATCAACACAAATCGAGAACCATACGCAGTGTAAGCATATTTCAATAAGTCGTTCGCTTTTTGCTCAAGTGGTTTACCGCTAAAATTTCCTGTAGCAGCATGCGCAATTTCGTGAGCATCAAAAAGCGGATTGGTTCTATCCTTTGCAAGATTTGCAAAAATTAAGCCCGTCACAAACAGAAAAGGTTCCGCAACCCGCATCAAACCCGAAACATCTTCATTTGTTTTTTCAAGAGGCATCTTTATAAACAATGGACGATGAATCCCAAGTTTTTGTAACCGTAACAAAAGTTTGGTGAGTCCGGAAACTGAAGAAAATTGTTCGCCAAGATTTTGAATATTGTGCAGATTAGGGCAACTGATATTCAATTCATAATAATCAAAATTGTTAAAACGTTCTGCGACTTGAAAGCCGGCAATAATATCATCAAGCATCTCATCAAAATGTGCATACGGCATATTGGTGGCCCCAATACTTACTCCCCGCGGCACATCACAAGTCTCCCTCATCGTCGACAAAACATTCTCAATCCCTTTATTGCGAAAACCTTTATTTACCAATAACGACCGCGATCGAGGAAGGCGTTGCAACATAGGACGTGGATTACCATCATATGGCTTATGGGTTAATGAACCAACCGTGTGAAATCCAAATCCAACACTAGATAAAATCCCTACCAAATCAGCATTATAATCAAATCCTGCCGCCAAACCTACCGGATTATTAAACGAAAGTCCGGCAATGGTTTGAGTTAAAGAAGGGTGTTGATACCGCCACAGACGCGCAATAATATTTCGTGCAATAGCACTACCACTGAGCACAGCACCGAATCGAAGAAAAAGTTCATGAATATTGTCAGCAGGAAATAAAAAAAGAACTGGCTTTAAAAAATACTTATATAAAAATTCGGTAACCATACTCATATGCACATTCAGAAATACTACCAATAATGCCCCTCATCAAAAAAATCATTACACCGTAACATGTTTTTTTAAATCGCCACGAATTCTATAAGATTTTTCTGCAATTTTTAATATTTCAGTCTCTATATTCACTAAAAACATTTTTTCTCTATGATGCGCTATTTTTTTAACCACTCCTTTAAAAGGCTCCGTTACTTGAGAATGCCCAATCAATTTATCTCGATTTCTACCAAACCAAACCAAACCCGCAGCGTTACAATACACCAAAAACAATTCATTTTCAAAAGCCCTTTCAATACACAGTGCATCAACAAAAGTACTCTCTGAATTTCTATTATATTTCACTCCATCTCCAGCATCCCCAAAACACCAATAACTAGGACACAAAACTATCTGCGCACCCTCTGCGACCATAGACCGAAACAATTCAGGATATGCTAAATCCCAACAAATTGCTAATCCAATTTTACCAAATTTTGTTGAGACTACGGTAGCTTTTTTTCCAGGGCTATATGCACCTCGTTCTGTTAACCACAAATGCACTTTTCGATAACGTCCTAAAATTTTTCCATCACTATCAATGTAATACGTAGTATTATAAAGTCGCTTTCCATCTCGCTCAGGTAGAGAACCAGGTACTATCGCAATTTTATATTCCTCCGCAAAATTCTGAAACTGCGTGCGATACCCATGATCAACATCAACAAAATCAGTATTTCCTACTTTCCATCCCATTAAATACTCTGGAAATACAACAATATCTGCACCACTCTTTGCAGCACGCGCAATGTATTTTCTTGCTTTTCTTACATTACGATCTGGGTTATGGATATCAATTGTACACTGTACTACGGCTATTCGACATTGCATATCAAATAGTATACCACGCCTCAAAATAATACTAAATTGAAATCGCAGAAATGGTTTTAATAATCGATACAATCTCAGGAAATTCAGCAATCTTAAAATGTCCGTTCTTATTTGGATATATCGTTATAGTTGCATGCTTCAGTTTTTTACGAAATTTCTCAGCATGAGAAACCGGCACCACATCGTCATCCTCTGAAAAAAGTAAAAATGCCTGCTTTGCATTTTTTTCTAACAACGAAAGATTGGCAGGTAGTGTAAAACCACCAACCAAATCTTCCCCCACAACCGTGTTATCAAACGGAGGACACACCAATACCACACCACCAAGTTTTACTGGAAATCTGTGTTCAGAGAGATATTTCGCTAAAAAAATACCGCCCAATGAAACACCTATCAAAATAACGCCCTCTTGGAATAATGGAATAAATTTTTCAAAATGAATTCTCCATTCTGCATATCGCGCATTATCTTGCAGTGGCATGCGAGGACGAATGATATCAAATTTCTTTCCCACCTTTTTATCCAACCACTCCCCACTCCATGAAACTTTCTTTTCAATAGATACGGGTCTTTTTTTCAAAAATAACAAATAATCCTTCTTGTTCTTGAAAGTCATCCCCCCGTGTATTAAGAAAATCTGACCTTTATTTTTGGGCATATCGTAACTATGTATATTTACACCAATATATATAATTAAAAAGCAGCACCTTCCACATGCTTTTTAAAATTATCCAAAATCATCTGCCAACCCTGACGTT
>CAZUUO010000032.1:0-8210 GCA_964622665.1 uncultured Gammaproteobacteria bacterium
TGGGGGTCCATTGCTCGTGGTTCGTCTTCCATAGTGATTCCATTGTACACAGCCTGGGTTTTTATTGACAATGAATAGTTTGGAAATTAAAAAACCACCCGTGGGTGATTTGTTAGATTTTGTGTGCTCCTAGGAAGTGTTTTATTAGAAGGGGAGTCATAGAGTGTTTTACAACACCATCATTTATCTGAACAACGTCAGCTTTCATATCTCTCCCTACTTGTGCAAGTTTTCCTTTTTTGAGTGCGTGCCACAACGCATGTTGTGTTCCCCAGTTAACCTGGGTTCGTGTAAGGATATTTTGCAACGAATTTTCGTTTTCAGAAGTAAGTTTAAATGCCTTAGTCATTTGGGCCAACCAACAAATCCAGTAAAATGTTATGTATCCTGCGTGTTTGTTGGGGTCGTATGTTTCTCCGAGTTCGAGTATTACTTTGGTGATCATGTTTTTCCACAATTCTTCAATACCTCTCAAGAATATTTTGAGAGCACCGGTCACTTTAGGGTCATTGTGTGCCTCTTCTTTTATACAAAATAGCTTACAAATTTCGAGCACTTGTTCAATGGTCGGCTGTACTGTATCAAGTTCAAATGGATTTATTTCTTGAGCTTTCAAAACTTTTGCAAATGCTTCTGGCAGTTTTACTTTTTCGTCTTTTTCAATGAACTCGTTCCACTTCATTCGTTTCATGGATTTCCTCCTGTTTACGGGACACGCTTGTGACCATGTAGAGACCATCTCCACACAGGCACACTGATGTCCTATAAAAGCAAAAAATCTGAGTTCCCCCAGATTTTGTTACATATATTGAGTGGTGCCGAGAGGCAGGATCGAACTGCCGACACAAGGATTTTCAGTCCTTTGCTCTACCACTGAGCTACCTCGGCGAAATAAAAATGGTGGACCTTGTCGGGCTCGAACCGACCACCTCCTGCTTGCAAAGCAGGCGCTCTACCAGATGAGCTAAAGGCCCACGAATTACGGACGAGCAAAGTATAACCCATGGGCGTTTTTCTTGCAAGATCTCCTATCCACTTTTTATTTTTTTGCTTTTTTTGCCGTTGTTATCTACTTTTCCCGTTTCCTTGCTTCTAGTATTCTAAAGGGTATATGGAACACACAAAATCTTCGTGTATTGATTGTGGTGCCGCTCCCGTTTCACACCACAGTGAATACGTTATGGCTTTTTCTCAAGTTGTGTTATCTCCCGTGTATGGATTTTTGGATCGTTTAACGCACAGTATTTTTTCTATAATTCCTACACGACGAGCTGAAAAATATATTCCGAAATTATTTCGTTTAGCACAGAAATTGCACTTAGGGGTGATTCGTGATGCTTATGATGATAGAAATTCATATCGCACCAAAGTGATGTGGGATGAGGCGCGAGCGCGCGGGTTTTCTATGTACGAATTTCGTATTTTTGGACAACCCGTTGAATTGTATTATGTGGTAACACCAAGTCGCGTGATTGTGTTTGATGGACTTCCTCGCCCCGATGGTCCCTATACCGATAGTTTGCATTGGATGGATGATAAAGACATCATGCGTCGCAAATTCCAAGCGGCGGGATTGTTGGTTTCGCGTGGTGGGTGTGCCCGTACCAAAGAACAAGCACTCGAGATTTTTCATCGTATTGATAAACCTTGCATTACAAAACCAAACTTAGGATCGCGCAGTCGTCACACGTATGTCCATTTGGAAACAGAAGAACAATTTTTAAAAGGATTTTTTTCAGCAAAACAATTATCACCATGGGTGGTGATTGAAGAAGAATTGCAAGGACAAGTGCATCGAGGAACATTGGTGAATGGCAATCTTATTGCGGTGATGAACCGCGAGGCACCATTTGTTATTGGAGACGGTGTATCGAGCATAAAAGAATTGGTAGATAAAGAAAATAATAATCCTGCACGTCAGGGTCCTATTTTTCATACCATTTCGTTTGGGGAAGAAATGGATATGGTTTTGCAAAGTCAGCAATTAACGGTTAGTTCTATTTTGGAAAAGGGAAGAAAGGTGTATGTGCATCCTAAAGTTGGCCGTGGTAGCGGTGGTTGTACGACGGATTGTACTGATGAAACACATCCTGAGATCAAAGAAATGCTCCAAAATGTAGCCAGAACATTACAAGATCCTTTAATTGGTGTTGATTTTATCGTTGCTGATATTACGAAATCATTACGAGAACAACCAAAGAGTGGGATTATTGAGTGTAATTCGTTACCGTTTATTGATATTCACCATTATCCATTATACGGCAAGGTTCGCAATGTTGCGGGCGCGTTGTGGGATGCAGTTTTGAAATAATATGCGATTTATTTCGTGGGTGCGTCAGGTATACCGACGATTATTTGGTGTTTCGTATCAACAATTGATAACGGTGCGCTTGTATCGTGATCGATTGATTGCAAATTATCGTGCGCTTTCTTCGATTGCGGGAGTTCCTGTGTTACCGGTGCTGAAAAGTAATGCATATGGTCACGGGTTATTGCAGATTGCACGGATACTTGATCCCTTATCGCCACCTTACTTTGTTGTTGATTCATATTATGAAATGATGCAATTAAAAAAGGATGGTATTCGATCACCAATTTTAATTGTCGGGCACACACTTCCTGAAAATATTAGTGCTAATCATTTTCGGGGGGTTGTATTTACCGTGTTGTCACTTGCTGAATTGCAGATCCTTGCTTCACAGGTAACATCTTCTACTGATATTCATCTTAAAATTGATACGGGGTTGTATCGTCATGGAGTGTTACCTCATGAATTTTTGGAAGTTGCAGAGGTTCTGCAGAAAAATCCATGTATTACCTTGCGAGGATTGTGTACTCATTATCGAGATGCTGACAGTGATATTGCGTTTACTCGAGTACAAACAGATCGGTTTCGTGAAGCTGTGACGTTTTTTTCTTCTCGTTTTGAAACGTGCAAAGAATTTCATGCCGAAAATTCTGCGGGCATTGTGGGATGTGCGTTTGATGGTCATACCTTTGCACGAAGTGGGTTTTCATTATATGGATTTGGGAGTGAGCAGGTTTCACCAGTTATGTCGGTGCACACGCGCGTGGTGAGTGTTAAAAAAATACCTGCAGGTGCTGCGATTGGGTATGGGGGAACTTTTACTGCTCCTCGTGATATGACGATTGCTACGATTCCATTTGGTTATTATGAAGGACTCGATCGTCGATTATCCAACAAAGGATGTGTTGCAGTGAAAGGGGTTATATGTCCGCTGGTGGGGAGAATTTCCATGAATATTGCAACGGTTGATGTCAGTGCGATTCATGATATCGCGTTATATGATGATGTTGAGGTTATTTCGGCAGATATTAGTGCTCCTCATTCATTTGTGGCACAGGCACGCATTACGGAGGATATTGTCTATACACATTTGGTTCATGTATTAGAACATGCTCACCGTGATATAGTGTGAATATATGAGTAGTTTTTTGTGTCGATACCTTTCGGGACTTTTGGGGATGGGATTGTTGATCGTATTATTTTTTTTGATGTTTCCACAGTTTATTGTTGCGTTTGATAGTGTGACTCTTCAATTTTTTACGGCGACTCATACGCTATTTTCTTTATTATTTTTTGGTTTTTTTACCGAACTCGGTTCGTGGTATGGGGTTGTGTGTATTTTAGGTATATTGGGTTGGTGTGTGAGAGGTAAACCATATACATCTCGACTTTTTATTTCTCTCATTACACTTTTATTAGTTGGCACGACGATCTCATATGCATTAAAAGAATTGTTTGCACGAGCTCGTCCCGATAGTATGCCGGCGCTTTTTTTTGAAAATTCATATTCGTTTCCCAGTGCCCATGCTACGATTGCCGTTATTCTGTATGGGTTTTTGTGGTACTTTTTTTCACGAGTTACTACTGTTACGCGTTTGCAGGTTTTTGTATTGATAAGTACTGCTTTCCTTATTTCATTTTCGCGCGTGTATCTCGGTGTTCATTATGTGAGTGATGTGGTGGGGGGGATTCTACTGGGTGCCACCTGCCTTGGTGGTTATTTTTTTGTGGTTGACAAACGACGGTTGCCATAGTATTATTTTTCACGTCTGTTGCAAGGGTTGCAGCAGAGTCTCTGGGTTCTAAGATAAGGAGGAACGCGTGCGAAAACGACGCGTTGAGTCTTTCCTGCACAAGCAGGAAGAAGTCACCCCGCGTGGTGACAAAGAACGCCACGTATTTTCATTCAATCATTCAGTTCATTTGAGATATTTCGACATTCGTGATTTTGTTGCGTGCGATGGGATTGCCAAATTGGGAAAGAAAGGTGAAGAAGTTGTGTGGGGGATTTCCTTCAAGGGTACCCGTTCGCAGTTGTTGCGGGTTCGTCGTGAGTTGGTGCGACAGAAAATCGAGTTCACACTCATTTCTGTAGCCCATTCTCCTGCTTATGCCAAAATTTGGCGCGAACATTCGTGCATGCACGGCCTTTTGAAAGATTTGGAATTTAAGCAACAATCACAGCAAGCTCTCGAAGTAGCGTAAAGGATTCCTTTGCGCTTTTTTATTTGTAAAAAAATATCATCCGTGTGATGGGATGATATTGAGATCTGTGTATTAGTAAATCGGATTGAGTGGACGTTTACCGTGCAACACTGCGACAACATTTTTTGCAGCACATAGCGACATGGCTTCACGCGCTTCGAGTGTTGCACTGGCGGTGTGTGGTGTCACGATAACGTTTGCCATTTTACGTAATTCCAAATGATCTTTAATGTCACAATCGAGCGCGGGTTCACATTCAAACACATCGAGAGCTGCGCCCATAATTTGTTTTTTATTGAGAGCCATGAGCAATGCTTTTTCATCAACAATGGGACCACGTGCGGTGTTCACGAGTACGGCTGTTTTTTTCATGAGACCGAATTCCTTTTTTGAAATGAGATGGTGTGTCTCTTTGGTTAGGGGAGTATGTATTGAAATTACGTCAGCATTTTTTATAGCACGTTCCAGTGGCATACGTTTTGCATGCATCGTTTTTTCCAGCTCATCATTTTTGTGGGGGTTTACGTACACAATTTTCATGCCAAATCCGTGTGATCCAATTCTCGCCACTTCAGAACCAATTCTCCCACTTCCCACAATACACAACGTTTTTCCTTTTAGTTGCATTCCCAACAATAATTCAGGTCCCCACGTTTTATAATGAAGTCCACGGGTGAATGTGTCACTTTCTACCACGCGTCGTGAAATGCCGAGAATAAGTGCCCAGGTGTGTTCTGCGACTGCTTGTGCCATTTCCATGACGGGAGTGTTGGTTGCTGCTATTTTCTGTTCTTTTGCGGCTTGTGCATCAATATTATCAAAACCAACTGCATAGTTAGCGACAATTTTTAGATTTTTTCCACACTGTGAGAAAAATTCTTTATTGAGAGGATCGGTAAGGAGCGTAATCATACCATCAGCCTTTTGTGAAAGAGTGATAAGCTCTGAAACGGTTGGTGGGATTTCACTTTTTCGTACCTCAACAGAAAATCCAAATTTTTTTAAATAGGCAATGCCACTTTCGGGAATATGACGGGTAACAATGATTTTCATAGGTTATGCTTTATGTTTTGCTTTAAACAGGGTGATAAGTTCTACTGCATGGTCATATACCGCATCAATAGCGGGGGAAAGTAACTCGCGAGGATCAAAGGTGTGGGTATTGCGTAATAAACTTTCACGCAACGCTCCACTAAATGCAAGACGAATATCAGTATCGATATTTATTTTGGTAATTCCTTCTGCAATTGCCTTTGTTATTTCATTGGCGGGGACGCCTTTGGGAAGCGCGACACGTTCACAATCATCAAGATTTTCACAGTGGTTGTGAAATTTTTTAACGAGTGAAGTGGGAATAGTTGATGCACCATGTAACACGAGCGGGATCGATACTAATTTTTTAATTTCACGCAATCGGGGGATGTCGAGTTTTACTTTGCTGTTTGATTTATGAATACCATGAGCAGTACCAATAGAAATAGCGAGTGCGTCGCATCCGGTATGTTCTACAAAAAATTCTGCCTGGTAGGGGTCAGTGTACAATGATTTTTTTTCGTTGATTACATCTTCTTTTCCAGCGATTGTTCCCAATTCTGCTTCTACTTCTACGTTTTCTTCGTGTGCGTGTTTTACTATTTTTTGGGTGATGGCAATATTTTTTTCAAAAGGATATCGTGAAGTATCAATCATGACTGAGTCATACCATCCACTTTCAATTGCTTGTATGACAATTTTTTCTTCTTTTCCATGGTCAAGATGAAATACCACCGGATATTTTGATGATAGGGCACAGATACGAGCGATTGCCCCTAAATGATGCATGCCGCCATAACTAATGCCACCTTCGCTGGTTTGGAGGATGATTGGTGCTTTTAAGTCGGTTGCTGCTTTTGTTACCGCACGCGCAATTTCAAGATTGGAGATATTAAATGCCGGCACGGCGTAGTGTCGTTTTTGTGCATCTTGCAAGATTTCCGTCAATGATGCGCGCATATTAGAGTTTTGAGGTTTCAATTTTAATTTTTGATTTTTTGAATCTTTCTTCAATTTCTTTTTTAGTTAGTAAACCCACTTGAGGACCGATATGTTCAATGACTGATGCACTATTAATTGCACCGTAGTGCATTGCTTCAACTAGTGGTTTTCCGTTGTGCAGCGCGTATATTGTTGCGGTTGCAAATGAATCTCCGGCACCTGTTTTTTCAACAACTTTTGCTTTTACGACGTGAAGAGTATACATGTATTTTCCATCATATCCGTAAGAACCATTATCTCCATCGGTGATGACCACGTAGCGTGGGCCCAGTACATGGAGTCCTTCTAATGATTGTTGTAGGGTTGGTTTTACGCCAATGATGCGTGCGGCTTCTTCTTTGTTAACGAATAAAATGGTACAAAATCGTAGTACTTGTTTCATGCCATTTAATCCGGTGTTTAATTGGTGACTGCCGGGGTTATATGCGAGCTTTGCTCCCGTTTTTTTGATATACGCAATTATTTCACGATTATATCGATCATGGTTTTTTCCTACCGACGTATAGTATACCCACTCTGACTTTGGGAGGCGGGGGAGTTTGTATTTGCGTGGTTCGTGATACACCAAAATAGTACGCTCACCTTGAAAACTTATAACGTTTGACGCATTAGTTCCTTTTATTTTGTCTTTCGTTATCATGTGCACGTCAACACCCTCTTTTTTGAGTGTTTTGGTAATGAGCTCCCCCTCATCATCATCACCGACAATTGTAACAATCCTTGTTTTCATTTTTAACCGCGCACTCCCTGTTGCGTTGTTTGCTGCATTTCCTGCAACAGCACGGGTCCAGCTTTCTACAGGGATTTTTTCAGCGTATTGTAAACACAACAAACAACTTCCTTTATCAAGGGTACAGTGAACATCAGCTTCTTTGAGTTGCACGATGTGGTCAATGGTGGTGTCGCCTATGGAGAGTATGTCGTACATAAAGATATTAATGAGAGGTAAGTGAGTGCGCAGCGTCAAGGATTTCTTTAATGGTTATGCCATACTTAATCAGTAATTCTTTTGGTTTTCCGCTTTCACCAAAGGTATCCTTCATACCGATACGAATTACTTTTTTTGGATTTTTTTCACTGATCAATTCACAAATGGCACTACCAAATCCACCAGCAATTTGATGTTCTTCGATGGTTATGATGCCGCGCACATCTTTGGTAGCATGCAAGATTGTTTCTGAATCGAGTGGTTTGATGGTGGGGCAGTGGACTACCGTGCAGGTAATATTTTCGTGTGACAACATTTCAGCAGCGAGTAATGCGTCGTAGAGTTGTGGTCCGGTTGAAAGGATGGCGATATCTTTTCCTTCTTTTACCACGTAGGCTTTTCCAATTTCAAAGGGTGTTTGCGGAGTGGTGACAATTGGCGATGCTTCACGAGTAAAACGAATATATACCGGTCCTACCATGTTTGCAGCTGCAACGGTTGCGCGGTGCGTTTCAAGAGTGTCGCAGGGTGCAATAACGGTGAGGTTGGGAAGTACTCGCGTGATAGCAATATCTTCGAGTGCTTGATGAGTGGCGCCGTCAGGTCCTACTGAAATTCCAGCATGTGCACCGATAATTTTTACATTTGTTTTGTTATAACAGATTGAAACACGCACTTGATCCCAATTTCTTCCTGGAGAAAAGGTTGCGTAACTTGCAATAAAGGGAATAAATC
>CAZUUO010000033.1:0-7436 GCA_964622665.1 uncultured Gammaproteobacteria bacterium
TATCTCCATAGCTGGAGACATCCACAATCATTGCTGGCATACCACCAAGAGAGGTTTCCCTTAAGTGTCCCTCAATACTCGAATAGATTATATCTTCTAAAGACATTATGTTTCTTCTTCAGTTGCTGGAGTTGGATCAACCCCATTCTGTATTAACAACAAGGTAACATTGGTGTCCCAATCACCCTTCTTCCAATCTAGGGAGTGGGAGAGATCCTTAATAACGTAGTCTCCCTCAATACCTTTGGCGGTAATCCTTACACGAGCATCTTTGGTTATGTTACCATCAAGGAATAAGTTTAGTTGTAAGTCCCCATTGTCTTTAAAGTCATCATCCCTGGTAAGTTCCTCTCCCTTCTTATCCTTAACGATCTTGACCTTCCCTTTGAACTGCCCATCTCCAATCGTAACCACCTTTGTAAGCTGTCCACGAGCTTCTTTAGGCTCTACATGGAGCCTACCAAGGGATACGTATGCCTTCATTCCATTCTCGCTACAAACCTTCTCCAAGGCCTGTAATGGGCTTCCTGATACCATATACCCAGATGGGTATGCCTTCTGGAGTAAGTTGGTGGCTATGGGCATACTGTTGATACTTTCAACCGGTATTCCTGACTTACCTACAGCCGCTGCCAAATCCTCAACTATTGATTTAAGAGTAGAACCCCCTGGATATGACTTGTGGATGAAGGCCCCTTTACGGACAATTTCACAGCTTGTGGCTTCGATGGTGGTCACTACGTCTATGTATCTGGGCACAGTCATAACCTTGGTTATCTGACCTATGAAGACATGGGGTAAATCATCTCCATCTTGCTCGTAGCCTGCTCTAAGGAAGATACTGGCTCCAGTCTTAATCTGAGAGTATGTCTCTTCTGAGAGGTTGAATATCTCAATTACAGACTTATTGACATTGACTTTCTTGCCACTCTTAGGATCACTAATTTGGGCAGTCATTTGCTTAGGATCAGTGATAGTAAGAACGTCTAACGGAACAGTGGTTAGATCATTACTGGAAGTAATAGGAGACTTATACCGCTCAGAATAACGCTCCTTAGTTACTTCTTTCTTACGCTCAGCGTAGTCCTTACTCCCACTTGCAAGAGCTGCTTGTTTAACTTCCTTATTGACTCCTATTTGGAGTATGTATTTTCTAATAAAAGCAGGGTTCTCATTAAGCATTTGCCCACTCTTCGTTACTTAGGTAGTACAGGGAAAACTCTTTATCTGTACCAAGGTTGTCACGACCTATTACTGTAGTAGCTTTCCTGTTTCTTAAAGGAAGTAATACACCATGGTCAAAGTTTTTTATTGGTTTAGCATAGAAGAGGGGTGACCCCTCAACAAGCATCTGCCCAAGAATTACAGGGGCATCGTCAAGATAAATATCTAAGAACCATCTCTGGTTAAACTGATTAAATCTATAAGTAAGTTTGTATATCTTACCTGCCAGAGACACTTTGTGAGTTGGCCACTCAGAAGAGGGGGTTGGTAATAGGATCATTAACTTCCTCCCCGCTTATTTCGGCTTATCTCACTTTTTAACATATCAAGGTTAGGGTCTGTTGATTGAGTTGGCACTGGTGGTGGCTTAACTAACAAAGGAGAATTTTTTGGAAAACCTGTATACTTAGTAGAGACATTAGTTGACTTAGGTGGAGAGGTTGTTCCTTTAAGAGCAGGAACCATTTGCAGAGATATTTTAGCCCTATCCGCAAACTGGATCTGCTTCATAGTAAAGTTGCCCTTATAGGCGTACTTACCTGTGGAGTATCCATAAGAGGCGTCTTGATTAAACGAGCATTCAGTGAACACCAGGTTATCAAAGAACCTTTCAAGATTCCCCGTCTCAGCTCTCCAATAAAACTTAAATGGCTTCTTACTTTCCCTGAGTTTATTTATCCCTTGGATGAAGTCTCCAGTAGAGAGTGGGTTAGAACTTCCAGCAGTCTTAAGGTCAGTTATGACAAAGCTAATGTTAAGCTCTTTGTTCTCTAATACATAATGATCCGACACCTTAGCACCAGACTCAATAGTGTACTCTGTTAAAGAGCCTACATCCCTGTAGCCAAAAGACTCAATACAATCAGCACTAAAAGTTACACCGTCCTCTTGAACTATGTAAAAAATATTCATTCATGAATCTCATTAGAGGGGTTTAACTGAGTTGCCAAAGGCGTTAGAGATTTGAGCGTCAATAGAGTCTTTAGATATAGCAACACCATCTACTATCACGGTGATATTTGGGGTAAAGGATAGGTTGTTGAAAAAGCTGTCACTAAAAGCTGGTTTAGTGTACATTCCCATTGCTCCCATATTTGGGAATATTCCGTACTGCATACCTAGCGCTTTTATATTCCCACTTAAAGTGCCGTCCTGAGCATTTGCATTAATCCAGTCCTGCCCCATATTGACGGGTTTATTAGGTATACCATTACGTTGCCTAAACTGCTCAAGATACTGTTGTTGGTAATATCTATCTCCACCAACAGCTGCTACGGATTGTGCTATGATTGCATCAATGCCGGGATAACCAGCTCCGGCTAATCCAGCCCTTGCGCTAGGGGTGTTTGCTCCTTTAGCAGCATAGTACTTCTCAATAACTTGCCTATCAGCCAAGGTTTGTTGCATTGTACCAGGGTTCTTGAAACCAAACCTGTTTGCAAGTTGATAGAAAGACTCAACACCCAACATTAACCCTTCACCAGCGGTCTTGAATAGATACATCACATATTCAAACTGAGTCTTCTTCTCGCCTATCATCCCTGTAATCTGCTCTTCCCTACGAGCTACTTCAAACATCTTAGTTAGATTGTCTAAAGACTCCGAGAAGTTGTTAAATGTCCCTTTAATATTGTCATCAAAGAATGTTATAAAGGCATCAGAGAACAACTTGTAAGAGTTACTCATGCGAGTCTCAGCAGCTTGTTTACTGTTTATAGCCTTATCATATGCCCCAGTTTCCTTGGCTCTCTTAGCAGCAACATCAAGGAAGTTAAACAACTCCTTCATCCCGATCTTGCCCTGCTTCATCATCTGGGTAAGTTTCTTCATTCCTTCTGGGCCTTCTTGTAGCCCCATAGAGGTGGCTAATAGGCCCATAACTCCTGGTGCGGAATCACCTACAAATATCTTCAATAGTGTTCGTTAATCACTACCAGCACCACTACGTGCATCTCTAGGTTTCCCTAGACGTTGAGACTATATCTTATAGGACAAACAGCCCTATCTTACCATTTCCACCCACTTGGGTGTACCTCTTCCGAGTAGTCGTTGGACGGTATTCTGAGCTGTGCCAGAATCTTCGCTGCGGATTATCCAATACAAACAACTTATTACTGTACCCCAGGTAATTACTCTGGGCCACTACACTGTCACCAATATAGTTTAGTATCGTTTGTCTTAAGGAACTCCCCGAACAATTAAATAAGTTTTACATCAGCTAGCGATTAACTGATTTTTACAAATACCTTCAACAAGAGTCGTTAATTCTTGCCAGCAGCTTTACCTGCATCTCTATGTCGCCATAGAAGTTGGGGCTATCTCTTCATCCTCCTGTTAAGGGTGGGATGCCTACTGCTTCCACTCACTTGAGTGTACTGGCTTTCGCCATAGTCTCTACACTTTTCTTCCAAAGAAGACTTAGCTCGGTATAATCTCAGAGAGGTTTCCACCGACTTCAATAGGTTTATTATTCTGCATATTCCTACGCAGCGAGTCTAAAATCAAACTCTTCAGCTTGTACAGATTGTTTCAGGAATGTTCAACATAGGTCGTTAATCTATGCCGGTTCTCTTATGAACTCCTATATGTCACCATATAGCTCAGACTATATCTTCCTCCTCGGAGGCTCACTGTTTCGAGGCACTTGCCCCTACTCTACTAACTTCCATTGCTTTGCAATGTGCTTTCGATAGTCGTTGAAGAACATTTAAAACATGTTGGGCATCACCCCAAATATTACATTACTAAGGCTAGGACTTAGAGCCAGGGAAGCAAAATCCCTCTGTAATATCTTTGAATATCTCTTTTCTTTTTATTCTGTTTATCTCATGAGGCTTCATATTAAAAGCCTCTGCAATCTCTCTTGAAGTTTTACCAGCCACAATTTGGTGGCAGATTGCCAGGACAGTTGCTCTACTTTTTGTTTGACTTCGTTTAGTCCGTAAGTCGTAGTCTTTACTTATTCCTGTCCAGTTTCTCCCGGTTCGGATGGAGGCTATATAGTCTTTGTGAACACCAAACTTCTCAGCAATGTCAATATTGCGTGAACCATCTTGGATCATCTGGCATATTGTGTGGACTTGGTCGTTAGTTAACCTTGCCGAATGGTGTTGATCAAGAACATCCTTATATAGATTGTTCTCCCAAGCGTGAGCCTTGTTCTCCAGGGAAGTACACCATTCAAGGTTGCTTACATGGTTGTTCGACTTATTACCATCTATGTGGTTTACTTCACGCTTATTCTCTGGGTTGTCAATGTAGGTCTGAGCAACCAGCCTGTGAACCCTACAAGTCCTAGTCTTGCTGTCCTGCCACACTGAACAAAGAATGTATCCACAAGGGTCTGTTCTTGTCTTTAGTTGTGTACCAAAAGATGAGTAAATCTTACCGTCTTCTGTTACTTGTATGTCATAAAATGGATGTTGTTTCATGTTTTCCCCTACTAAGTTTCAGGATAAATATTCCTGCTGATTGTCTAGTATAACATAGGTTATCTAGGTGTTCCAGCAATTAAGTGAGTTTTCCTTGAGTACTTATTTAACCTCAAGGGAGCCAGTGCTTACGCAGCACAACTCATCATCTGTATAATAGCTTTTGTTGTCAACTTCTGCTGATCAGCTGTTAATCCATAACCAATCTGCATTGTTGACGTATCTTCATACACCTTCTTAATCTGCTCTTTACTCAGTCCAGAGTCTTTAGCTGTAATAGCCATTTGAGCATATAAGTTAGTTGAAGACGTTATATCTGAACCTGTAAGTTTAGCTCTGCCTTTAACATACTCCAATGCTTCTGAAGCTCCGGCCTTACTTCCTGTACCCATCAAGAGTTTAGTTTGTAAGTTCTCCATCTCTTTAGCATTGCGGTACATAGAACCTGCTCCACCAATAACAGCGTAGATGGACAAGTAACTCCTTGCTAAGTTAGCCATAGAGTTAGACATAGAACGGACAGCAAAGTTATTCCTTTGCATCTGCCTTTCTAATCTAGCTTGAGATGATATTGCTTGGTTGGTGGAACGTACAAATTCATTCATACGTGGAGCTAAAGCATTCAAGTCAGTTTGGTTTCTGGCAGCACCTAATGCTTGTCTGATTCCAGCTAACTCTGTCTGATTACCTACACCGTATCTTCCCATGCGATGAGATAATGCGTCTAAGCGCATCTCTCGGGTTCGTTGAGCGGCGCTAAAGTTACTAGCACGATTACCACTACGTACATCTGCAGCTTCTTGCCGTTGACGCTCTCTTTCAGCTTGCCTCCTAGCGGCGGCATCTCTTGTAGCTAACTCTACTTGCCTGGCTTGCTCTATAGCGCTGCGTCTAGCATTAGCTTGGGCCTCTTGCTGGGCATAATAACTTCGCATATTTCTAACAGCGGGGTTTTCAGCTGTTAGCTGCCTTATTGCTTCAGACCGCCTACGTGACCAACTGGCCGAGTTACTTTCATTTCCACCAGAAGCTCTTTGCCTCTGTAGACGCTCCCTCTCAAGCCTACGTTGTCTGTCAGCCTCCATTCTTTCAGAGTTTCTAACAAGATTAGTGTGGTGATTTAAGTGTCTCTGAGAGTCGTAGAAGTCTCTCCTACGTTCTGCTTGAAGCTGCTGGTAGTAGCGCTTCATAGCTGTCATAGAGCGATTGTAGTCACCCTCGGAGGGCAGTCCTCCCATAAGAGGACGTGTATTGTTACTGGTTGGGTTATAGCTTGTAGAGTTCTGTCTGGTTGGCCCTCTACCCGTACCTCCAGAAGGATTACCATGTAGTCCGTTCATGGCTGCCCGGAGCTTATTAACCTTTTCCAGAGCCTTGTCCAAGGCTGTGGTATCGGTCTTAAACCGCACCACCCAATCATCATATGTTGACATTGTTATTTACCTGCTTGTTGTTGAAGCAGCTTTTCGTGTTCATCATCCATCCTAGCTGAATTAATTTTACTCTTGCTCTCCAACATAAATTTAAGTTTCCAGAAGTCAGGTAGACTCCAATCATATTTAAGTGTTCTAAAGTCTGGCGCCCCTTCCATCTGGCTTACATTCATTATAAGCATGTCCCAACCATCTAAGAAGTTACGATCTGCAAACTCTAGCCTTGCTTTGCGCTCTCTCCATCCGAACTGTAATTCTCCCCCGCCTGACCTTGATTGTTCATTATCTTGATCATTTCTATTGCGGAGGAGATCTTTCCAAAAAAAGTTGGGAAGTTAGCTCCCACTGCAAATACTAGCAGTTCAAATAATAAGTCTAAACGTCCAGCGAAGAAGTTATCAAAACAGTATTCATCTGGGTTAATCTTTTCTGGAGTAGAGGCGATAAAACTAAGTTTACCTGTTCCTGCTTTATCTCCAGATACGTGAGCAATAGAGGTGTTCCAAAGAATCTTCTTAGAGATGTCTTGAATATCCATATACTGATTCCATGAGACTAAGTAGCCAGCAATGGCTTCCATAATCCATGTATCAGATTGCCCAAGTTTATATTCTGTGTGTGGGCCTAATACTGAGGCGATAATTGCTTGGAGCCTACTCAGGACTTCTCCAGCAATTGATGTGTGCATAAGTTCTACTGAGAACTCAATATTATCAATTTGTGTTTTAACTACATGAGGCATTGTATACTGCTCTTATATTATATGAATAAAATAGGGGCAACATCTTGTCACCCCTTGCCACTATGGCGAAAACTTTGTTAAGCTATTATTTAAATAAGTCTGCAATCTTCTTGTAGCCTTCGTACATACTATTAGCTGTAGCTATAATAGACACAACGCTACTTCCAGCCTGATCTTGAGGTATCAACTTACATTCTTTAACAAAGATTTCCCAAACAACATCTTGCTGGTCTGCACCATAAGATATTGAAGGTGGTTTGCTTAAAGAGCAGTCCTTCATGATGGGTACGAAAGGAGACGAGGGATCGTGCAATGTACAGGGGAACTCGGGCCAAGTCTCATCGGCATCAGCTGCTGCCATAAAACCAGCTAACACACCATTCTGCCGTGCATTTTGCTGCAAGGAGAATGAAAGGATAGCTGAGCGATCTGGATTTTTGGTGATAGCGTGATCACCCTGCATACCAGCTGTACGAGAGATTAAATCACTATTGAAAGTGAGGGTGATGGCCCCACCACCCAGTTCTGTAATATTTTCACCAAAGACACACAAGGTAACTTTGGTAGGATCATAAGGAATTGTTGCCATTTATTTTGTTCTCGTTT
>CAZUUO010000034.1:0-6459 GCA_964622665.1 uncultured Gammaproteobacteria bacterium
AATTGGTATAATGCTGCAGGCGCGTCATTGGCAGCAGCAACACTCGGCGTTTCATGGAATACTGTTGCCCGAGTACTGAAAAATTTTAAAGGAGTACCCTATCGCATGGAAGAAGTCGCACACAAAAATACCATAACATACATAAACGATACGACCGCAACAACACCCGATGCAACAATAGCCGCTTTGACTGCATTGCAGGACAAAAAGGTAACGCTCATTTGCGGTGGCGCTGATAAAGAGTTGGAGTATAAGGAGTGGGCAGAGGTAGTGAGTGCGTATGCGACCAATACGGTGATTATTCCGGGAAATGCCAGCGATAAAATGAAACAGGCATTAGATAAAAAGGAATACCGTTATGTAACCGCAGAAACATTGCCACAAGCGGTTCAAAAGGCTGAAAAAATAACCAAAAAAGAAGGAATAATTTTATTATCACCAAGCGCTGCATCATTTAACATGTTTAAAAATGAGTTTGATCGCGGCGATCAATTCAATGCAATCGTGAAAGGGTAATTATCAACAGGTTTACGAAGTTTCCGTGAGGATGTACGATAAGAGAACCTATGGCGAATATTAAAACTATTGTGAGAATGATAGCACCAAAAGGAGTGATACTAACCTATCACAAAATGTTGTCGCATCTTGCGGCGATGTATTATCGTCATCCATCTCGAGAAATGTTGGTAGTAGGGGTGACTGGTACTAATGGTAAAACAACAACCGCAACGATGATTGCGCGGGTTTTGGAAGGAACACAGTATAAAGTTGGACTCGCAACAACGGCCGAATTTCAAATTGGCTCCATTACATATCTCAATGATAAAAAAATGACCATGCTTGGTCGTTTTCAACTACAAAAATTATTACGCGAAATGGCAGATGCCGGATGTAAATATGCGGTCATCGAAGTTTCATCAGAGGGAGTTGTCCAACATCGCATTGATGGTATCGATTTTGATATTGCGGTATTTACCAATTTAACTCCCGAACACATTGAGAGTCACGGGTCATTTGAAAACTATAAAAAAGCAAAAGGAAAGTTTTTTGCACACTTGAGTAAAACGGTAAAAAAATACGCAACGTTTGAAGGTGATACCGAAGTGGTACATGTTGACGAGTCATACGAGACCCGCAATGTTGCAGAAAAAATCGCAAAGACAATTGTGGTAAATGGTGACGATGCAAACGCAGATTATTTTTTTAATTTTGATGCTGAAGAAAAGTACTGCTACGGAATTAAAGAATGCTGTAGTTGCTGTACAACATCACACCGTACCATCCGTGCAACTGATGTGACACTACATGATGATCATAGTACCTTTAACGTGGGCGGTTTATATTTTTCCATTGGAATGCCAGGAATTTACAATGTATATAATGCACTTGCTGCAATTACGGTTGGATTAACACGTGGCATGGGCTTTAGTGAAATTGCAACGCAACTCAATAAGATAACCGGCGTACCCGGAAGATTTGAACATATTGACGAAGGGCAAAATTTTAAAGTGATTATTGATTACGCTCCAGAAGTAGCTTCCATGGAAGCACTCTACAAGGTCATTGATGCAATGCAAAAGAGACGGGTTATTCATGTTTTAGGATCCTGTGGGGGAGGACGTGACAAAGATAGACGACCAAAATTAGGAGCAATTGCAGCAGCACATGCTGACTTGGTCATTGTTACCAATGAAGATCCTTACGACGATGATCCATTAGAAATTATCAATGACGTCGCTCAAGGAGCAAAAAATGCAGGAAAGATTATTGATAAGAATTTATTTTTGATCGAAGATCGTCGCGCCGCTATACACTTTGCACTCCAACAAGCGGGTGAACACGATGTCGTACTCATTACGGGAAAGGGAAGTGAACAAGCAATGTGTGTAAAGAATGGCGAGAAAGTGCCATGGGATGATAGAATGGTAGCAAGAGAAGAATTACAAGCTCTACACCTATGAAATGGTTACTGTCACCCTACGTATTAATAATAAGTCTCGCCATCTCATTGTTGGCGGGTGTGGGATATGTTCGTGCATACCTCAAAGATCGATCACTTGAAATTGAAATTGACGCACTCAAATCCCAGCAAGAAACACTCGAACGAAAAAAAATGGATTTATCCAGTTTATTTCGTAAGGTTGAAACAGATGAGTATGCGCGCGAACACGCCCGCGAAGAACTGGGAATGCACGAGGTTGGAGAGAAAGCTGTCGTGATTGAAAACGTAAAAGAAGAAACAGGAAGTCAAAAGAAAACGAAAGAAACGGTAAAATCAAATCCACAAAAGTGGTTTGAATATTTTTTTGGAGAATTACAATAGTGGCTATGGTATTATCTGACGCAACAATAAAAAAACTGATTGCACAAGGTACGTTGGTTATTGAAGGAATTGATGAGTCACAAATTCAACCCGCCTCAGTTGATTGTCGTATCGGACGGCATTATTTAGTCACGGATGATACGAGCATGACGAGTATCACCTTTGATAAACCGATTACCTATCGAGAAGTAGAGTCAGACGCGATAACTATTCCACCACATTCATTCTTGCTTGCAACAACGATGGAATATTTCAAACTCCCTAACGATGTAACCGCATTTGTGGAAGGAAGAAGTTCTATTGGACGGATGGGATTGTTTATTCAAAATGCGGGCTGGGTTGATCCAGGATTTGAAGGCGAGATAACCCTTGAACTGTACAATGCAAATTCACTTCCCATTACAATTCCCGCGGGGCGACGTGTGGGGCAACTGGTGTTTTGTGCGCTAGATCAAGCAGCTGAAAAACCATACCAAGGAAAGTATCAAGGGCAGCGTAAAGCGACAGGCAGCAGAATTTTTAACGATGAAGAAATAGCACACCTATGAAAAAACTATATCTCATAACGGGCAGTGTTTTTATAATAGCCGCGGCATTACTCTTGGGTATTATGATAATGAATCAAAAAACCAGAGTAACGCCACAGCAAGCTCCCGCAGGTTACCAATTAGAAACTCTCGGGAATATGGCGGTGATAGTACCGGAGGGAGTAAAAAAGGAGTCCATAGGTGATGAGGTAGTATTTTCTCGATCATTTAATGCTACCTACCAATCATCGTGTGATTTTATTGGAGTAGGGAAGGAAACGCTCAAAGATTCAGAAATCGGTTTACGTTATATTGAGGGTTCGTTGATCTCGGCATTTGATGGAACAATGAATCGTCCAGGAGCATATAAAGACTACATGGATGATAAGGGTGCATTACTTGAAGGTATGGGTGAAAAAATCCTCATTGGTAAAAAGGAAGTTACTAAAATTAGCATGTCGGTAGAAAATTGTGGCCAAACATACTATTTCGTACCCAAAGACAAAGGCTATCTTATTGTGAGAACACCCATTGCATCACTCGATTTTAGTGAGCAAGGAATGAATTACGCAAAATTACAGACATTGAGTGGAAATACGTTGCGCAGTGAAGAAAAAATGAATGAAATAGTACAGGTATTGATTTCCTCATTGTAATTGACAAGACAAGATTTGCTGCGTTATTATAGCGGCAAATACGCCACCGTAGCTCAGTTGGTAGAGCAATGCTTTCGTAAAGCAGAGGTCCGCGGTTCAATTCCGCGTGGTGGCTTTGGTAATTAACGACTGACCGTCGTTTTTTTATTTGGTAAGGAGTTATTCACGCAGGCGATACTTCATGATGTGGTATACTGTGTAGGTATGATTCATTTCAAGAATGTATCAAAAAAATATGGGCCCAACGTGCATGCACTCAAAGGGCTTTCAATGCACATTCGCCCCGGCGAATTTGTTTCAGTTGTAGGAAGTAGTGGTGCGGGTAAATCGACGATGGTAAAAATGCTCATCGCAGAAGAAAAACCAACAACTGGTTCAATAATCGTTGGTGGATGGGATATTAGTGACATAAAACCACATGAGGTTCCAACACTCCGCAGACAAATAGGTGTTATTTTTCAAGATTTCAAGTTATTACCAACCAAAACTATTCGGGAAAATGTTGCGTTTGCACTTGAGGTGGTGGGCGCTGCGCCAGAGCACATTAAAAAAATGGTACCACAAGTATTGGATATTGTAGGTTTGCAGGATAAAATGAACCGTTATCCTCATCAAGTATCGGGAGGGGAACAACAACGTGCGGTAATTGCACGCGCATTGGTGCACAAACCAAAAATTATTATTGCTGATGAACCAACAGGAAATCTCGATACCGTAAACGCATGTGATGTTATTGAGATTTTAAAACGAGTAAACGATTTTGGCACAACGGTGATGTTGGTGACCCACGACAAGGACATTGTCAATAAACTCCACAAACGAGTGATCACCTTACAAGAGGGAAGCGTACGCGCTGATCACGAGGAAGGAAAATATTTATTGTAATATGAAATACACTGTCGCCCGAGCATTTAGTTTTGCTACCAAAAACTTCGTACGCAACGTAGGTATTTCTATGGTAACCGTTGCCATTTTAACGATTGCCCTCTTATCACTCAATACACTATTCCTTTTAAAAAATGCAACCGACGCAGGGTTATCTGCAATTCAAGATAATGTTGCAGTACGCCTACAATTTAGTATTGATGCGCCAACAAAAAAGATTGATGAAGTGGTTAAAATGGTCTCTGCATTACCTGAAGTTGAACGCGCAGATTTTGTGTCTTCTGATGAAGTAAAAAAAGAATTTGTGGTAAGACACACCAATGATAAAGATATTTTGGCAGCACTCAATGCACTCCAAAATAATCCTTTCGGTTCAGCCCTTAAAATAAAAGCAAAAACACCCGACGAATATACCAAAATTCTCGAAGCAATTTCTGCGAATGGATACAATAGCTTGATTGAACAAAAAACATTTGGGGATCATGAAGCCTATATTTCAAAAATTTCAGCACTTTCAAAAAATATCACAACGGTTGCAACCGTCATTAGCGTGCTCTTCGTATTCTTTGCAATCTTCATCATCTTCAACGCAATTCGCGTAACGGTCTACTCACAACGTGAAGAAATAGCAATTATGCGCTTAGTTGGCGCAACCAATGGATTTATTCGCGCGCCGTATTACCTTGAAAGTTTATACTACACGATAATTTCAATAGTTGCCGCTTTCTCAGTAACCTACTTTTTAGTGCAGGTTGCAGACCCCTTCATTGCAAGTAGCCTTGGTGCGGGAGTATTTTCTCTGCAAGTTGAATTTATTCATAAACTACCCATTCTGTTATTCCTCGAATTTCTGGGTATTGGCTTACTCACTATTGGCGCCTCAACCTTCGCAATGCGTCGCTACCTCAAAATCTAAACCTGGGTTTTCCCAGGTTTTTTCTTACTAAATTGACTGAAAAACAGAGAGAAGGTACGCTATAGTCAGTTCCTTAATTGAAAGGGGGAGATAATGAAGATAGAGCATATCCGCTACCTCGAGGGGAAACTTGAGGAAAAGAATATGGATGATGATTTGCTGCAAACATATTCCGCGAAAAGTTGGAGGGCCTTTATTATTCGACACATGAATAATACACGGAGACTTCTCAAGGTGGGCCTTGGTGAAGAGTTGCAATTTCCGCTGGATCTGGAAGTAGAAGAGTACTTCATAAAAATATTTCGGAGGCTCGTTAAAACGGGAATTCTCGGTAAAAATGATGTACCTGAAAGAGCAATTCTCAAGTATCTGGATGAGGTAATTAATGAGCGCAACAGAAAATATTGCACATTAATTTGGAGCATCTTTGAGTTGTGCTTTATCAGTGTAGTAGATATTCCTGAGAATATTCTGCGCACAGCTCTCTACTACGATAATATTCGTATCAAAGTATTCAAGATGTTGGTCAGTAAAATTGACCCGCAAGAAATGAAGATGTTGGTAGAATATTACGCACCAGATATTGAGCGTGCATTGAATTCTGGAGTTATAAAAAATCTGTCGGAATCCACTACCCCTCAATCATTTCCAGTGAATTTAGTACCACCCTACATGACAAACTAGGCTAGTCCCCAACATGGGGATTTTTTAGTTGACAAAAGATGTGGCTCTCAGATATACTTTTCGTGTTGTTCGGGGATCGTCTAATGGCAGGACAATAGCCTTTGAAGCTGTGTATCATGGTTCGAATCCATGTCCCCGAGTAAAAAATCTCGACCGCTATCGGTTCGAGATTTTTTCTTTTGAATTTTTTTGATGTACAACCACAAGAAATGGTATACTGCACATACGTATGACGTATACCATAGAAAATAAACATCTCAACATACTGTTAATCATTGCTGGCGTATTCTTCGGGCTTATCATGGGGGTTCAGTTTTTAGGTGATGGCGAATGGGTGTATAAATCAATAAAAGTTCTGATAATGTTTACGGGGATGTGCGCAGTATTTTATCTACTCGAAGAATTAAACGCGATAAAACTCACCCAAACAGGTATTCATCTCGCATTCTCAAAAGAAATTCCTTACAA
>CAZUUO010000035.1:0-5832 GCA_964622665.1 uncultured Gammaproteobacteria bacterium
GGATCAATACGATTACTGATGAGTATATAGTGTGCTATTGATTTAGGCACTATCGTTGCAACAGTATTTTCAATAGATTTTCTACCATTTTCAATTTTTTGTTTCGTAAATATTTCCATGGTTTTTTCTTTGGTGGTTTCCGGAAATAGGTTAATGAGAATGGGGAGTGGATTGTTGGATGCGATTTTTTCAAAGGCGTAGAGTGCAGAAAATGCAAATACAACGGGACCGGTGATACCACTATGGGTAAACATGAATGGTCCTTCTGGCATTTCTTTTTTTGTGCGTGGTGTTGAAATTTTTGCAAATCCCCATGAAACGCCGGCAAGTTCTTTGATATGTTCGTCGCGAATAATATAGGAACTTAAACTGGGTGCTAGATCGGTGATGGTATGCCCTAACATTTCAGCAAAGGTGTATCCGTCACCTTGTGAACCGGTGTGGCGATAGGCTTGACCGCCGGTTGCGATAATAACTTTGTCTGCTGTTATTTCTGGTTTATCTTTGCAGGTGATGACAAATGTTTCATTTTGTTTGGTGATTGTTTGTACGGTGTGTGCGAGTTTTAGTTCGACTCGTGGTGATGTGGTCATTTTTTCAAAGACTCCCACAATATCATGTCCATCATCTGAAATAGGGAACGCGCGTAAATCTTTTTGAATTTTGAGAGGGACGCCGTGCGCTTCAAACCATGCGTATACCGCTTCAGGGGGGAATGCGTAAAATGTGGATGTGAGAAATTTACTGCCGCGAGGGTATTTAGTGAATAAGGTTTTCATGGAACGAATACCGGTGGTTACGTTGCATCGACCACCTCCTGAAATAATGACTTTTTTACCCAATTCAGTATTGCGTTCAATAAGAATGACGCGAGCACGCTCGTCGTTTTCAAGGATGGTTGCCATTGCCATCATACCCGCTGCTCCGCCGCCAATAATTGCGATTGTCATAGTGATTATTAGTATAGAGAATTGTAACTTTTTTGTCGAAAATTAAAAAAAGCCCGTGGGCTTTTAGGATTCTTCGTTATTGTTGTTTGTTAGGCGTGCTAGCGCTTCAGTGTTTTTCTCATCGATTGCTTTTTTGATGAGTTCCATTCTTTTTTCTTCAAGTTTTACTTTACGTTCTTCCATTTTTAATTTTTCATTTTCTATTTTGAGTCTTTCATTTTCCCATTTTTCTTTTAGTTGGAGCCGCAAATCCATCGGTTTTCTGATGAATATATTGTATGACATTCCTATACCTATGGCTCCTATAACAGTTGATGTGACAAGTAAGATTAATGCCATTGTGATAACATCTAGTTTTGAGAACCACTCAAAAAAACCCATCTATACCTCCGGTGAAGGCTAGATGTTCGCATGATATAGGATTTTACTAATTTTGTCCATGTTTTGTGGTCATATACTATATTCACACTTGACTAGTATGAATTTACGGGGTACGGTATATACGCTATGAATTACGCTTTAGAAATAAAAGGAGTTTCAAAAGATTTTGAAACAAATAAAGGTAAGTTTACTGCGTTAGATGCACTTTCATTCTCTGTAGAAGAAGGAAAAATACATGGATTGTTGGGGCCTAATGGTGCTGGGAAGTCCACGTTAATTTCTTTAATTACGGGAATGCAACGTCCAACAGCAGGTTCAATTTTTGTGTTTGGGGTTGATGTGGTGAAAGATCCACATGCTGCTAAAAAATTGATTGGTATTGTTCCTCAGGAATTGGTGATTGAAGCGGCATTTACGGTGTACGAAGTGCTGTATTATTTTGCGGGAATGAATGGGGTACCAGTACATGAACGAAAAGGACGCATTGAAGAAGTGCTTACTTCACTTGATTTGATTGATAAAATGAATGAACGCGCTCGTGGATTGTCTGGTGGTATGAAACGCCGCTTGATGGTTGCCAAAGCACTGATTCATAACCCACGATTGTTGATTTTGGATGAACCAACGGCTGGCGTTGATGTGTCATTGCGTCAAAAGATGTGGGAAGTGGTGCGATCATTACAAGAAAAGGGAACTTCGGTATTATTTACAACACATTATTTGGAAGAAGCTGAGCAGTTGTGTGAAACGGTGACCGTTATTAATAAGGGACAAGTTATAAAAGATGGAAAATTAAAAGATTTACAACGCGAATTTTCAAAGGAATTGATTTCTTTTGAATTATATGATTCAACAGTGCCACATTTGGATGGTGTGTATAAAGAAGGAAATGAATATCATTTAGTATATAAAGATTTATCAGATGATATGCGCGACCTCATTGCACATTATGGTGATAATATTAAAACCATTAAGAGTGGTGCTGCGTCACTGGAGTCAATTTTCTTAACCTTAACGAAATAACTATGATGCAGTATTCATTTGCGTTGTATGCGCGTGAAGTTAAGCGATTTCAAAAGATTTTGCTCGACACCTTGTTATCTCCCATTGTTTCGTTGTTATTGTATCTGTCAGTGTTTGGCGTCATATTAGGAAAAAGTGTGGTAATGGGTATTCCGTATGTTGCATATGTGTACATTGGTTTGTTGACCATGTCATTTGTGAATGCGAGTTTTTCAAATCCTGCATTTGCACTCGTGATTGGGAAAAATTTGGGAACTAATGTTGATTTACAAGTGGTACCGGTGCGTCCCTTTGGTATTGCGTTGGCATATGCTTTTGCGGCGGCTACACGCGGTCTCCTGACGTTGTGTGCGGCGATTGCATTAACCGTGTGGTTTGTTCCTTCTATCACCATTCTCCACTTTCCATTATTAATCCTTACTCTTATTATAACCGGATTACTTTTTGGACTTATGGGAGTTGTGTTTGGTGTGTATGCTAAAAATTTCGAGGCGCTGACGTTTGTTACGTCGTTTGTATTACAGCCGATGATTTTTTTAGCAGGCACCTTCTATCCTATTTCATCATTACCGGGATTTTGGCAAAACATTGCTGCATGGAATCCCGTACATCATGTGATGAATGCGATACGATATAGTGTGTTTGGAATTTCAGATAGTAGTGTTGTTGTTTCCTATGGTGTGCTGGTTGGATTGCTTGTGGTAATGTTATTATTAGCTCAGGTGTTTACGAAAAAGTTTTTGTATCGTTAATTATTTATTATTTGTATATGATTAAAATTTTTGGACCAAGACAATCAAGTGCTGCTCGCTCATTGTGGACCATGGAAGAATTAGGTTTGCAATATGAAGTCGTACCGGTGAACATGCAAGAAGGCGAACATAAATCTCCTGAGTTTTTAAAGATGAATCCAAACGGTAAAGTACCGGTCATGGTTGACGGAGATTTGGTGTTATTTGAATCAATGGCCATCAATTTTTATTTATGTGGTCGTTATGATGGTGGAATGTTGCTTGGTGACAATGATAATGAAAAAGGTTTGGTATTACAATGGAGTTTTTGGGTAGCAACACAACTTGCGTCACCTTTTGAATTGGTAGTAGTTGCAAAATGGCGCCAAATTCCTGAGGGAGAAGCACATGCTGCAGCTCGTGAAGAAATTACAAAATATTTAGGAATTTTAGAAGGCGTATTGGCTGGTAAAGATTATTTAGTTGGTAACAAATTCACACTTGCTGATTTGCATGTTGTGTCAGTTGTTGGTAATGTTTCATTCATCGGATTTGATATGACTTCATTCCCTAATATTGCTGCCTATGTTGCGCGATGTACGGCTCGTGAAGCGTATACCAAAGCTCGTGGATAAGTATGAAAAAAGTATTATTATTTGTCAGTAGTGCGTTATTGTTTGTTGGTGCGTCATGTGCACCACGGATCAATCAAGTTCCGGTAACGCCAACTCCTGAGACTAATGTAAAAACTATGACCGAAGTACAACGAAGTATTGTAGTAATGAAAACAAATAAGGGGGATATTACTATTGAGTTATTCAATGATCTTTCACCAAAAACTGTTGAGAATTTTTTGAAACTTTCTCGCGATGGTTTTTATAATGGCACCCGTTTTCACCGCGTGATTAAAGATTTCATGATTCAAGGTGGCGATCCACAATCAAAAGATGTTTCATTGAAATCACGATGGGGAACAGGTGGTCCGGGATATCAATTTGCTGATGAATTTAATACGGTTCCTTTGGTGCGAGGTAATTTGGCAATGGCAAATTCAGGTCCTAACACCAACGGCTCACAATTTTTCATTGTTACTCTTGATGCAACTCCATGGTTAGATGGTAAACATACTAATTTTGGTAAAGTGATTGATGGTATGAATGTTGTTGACGCTATTGAAAGTGTATCAACTAATCAAATGGATCAACCAGCAGAAGATATTATTATCAATACAATCGAAGTTAAGTAAAATGTTTTGCACAAAACACTCGTGGTCGTCACGGGTGTTTTTTGTTATACTGTTTGATGATTGCTATGGAGAAAAAAACATTTACTACTTTTCTAGAAAATACGAAACGTATTTGGTCATTGCTGTGGAGTGTTGCTCCATTTCTTTGCTTTTTATTTTTTCTTACTATTATTGTGCAATCAGTGCTTCCTTTTGTACGCAATGGTGCACAAGCCTATTTAATTAACGAGTTAGTCTCAAAAAATAGTTCTGCCGTTTTCGTGGGATTTCTATTGTTTGTTGTTACGGGGTTACTCATGTCGGTTATTTATGCGTTTGGTGATTATTTGGAGAAGAAATTTTGGTTTCTTACTGAATTTTTAGTCAACAAATCAGTTGCTGAAAAGAAGATTACTCTTGATATTGCAACCCAAGAATCTCCTTCATTTAATGATTTATTTCAAAGAATTAATGATCAAAAACATCGTGTCCAAAATTTTACTTTTCAATATTATTATTTAGTATCAGGATTAATTGAAGTTGCGGTTTCTATCGTTATTATTAGTTACTCTTCGTGGTTTATAACGATATTGTTGTTGCTGGGAACGTTGCCTGAGTTATACATTGGTGCGCGCTTTGGTAAAGAGGTGTGGGATATTCACTCGGCAAATGCAGAATTGCGTCGTCGATTTTGGGATTTAGAATCACATGTATACTCATTGTCTTCCATTACTGAATTAACGTTGTTTCGTAATGCGAAGAAATTCGTCAGCATGATTCTTCAATTGTTGCGTTCTTTTCATGATGCTGAACTTAAAAAGGAGCAGGAACGTTTAGTGAGAATTATTTTGTCGGTTGTCGTTTCTTATAGTGCAATTTCTTTTGCAATATATCACTTCACGACGCTCGTTATGCAGGATGTTATGCAAGTGGGAACATTTGTATTCATGTTAACCGCGATTCTTGAACTGCGAAGTGGGTTATCAAGTTTGTTCCGTTCGATGGGACGTCAGTTGGGAGATAATAATTTTGTGACTGATGTATTTCACTTTCTTGATATCAAATCTTCAATTGATTATCCAACACGAGGAGTTATGTTGGCGCCCGGTAAAACGCCAACCATCGAGTTTCGTGATGTGCGATTTACCTATCCGAATGCAAATCATGAAAGTTTAAAAGGAATTTCATTAACGATTCGATCGGGTGAAAAAATTGCCTTAGTGGGGGTAAATGGTGCGGGAAAAACCACATTTACTAAATTGGTCTGTCGCTTATATGACCCAACGAGTGGTAATGTATTTCTTGATGGGGTAAATATTAAAGATATTGATATTGCATCATGGCATGATAAATTGGGTGTGTTATTTCAACAATATGCGCACTATCGTTTTCCGGTAGAAGAGTCGATTGCTATGGGACGCAATGGGGAAATTATTGAAGAAGAATTGTTGTCAGCGTCAAAGCGCGCACAATCACATGAGTTTATTCAAAAATATACGAATGGATATAAACAAATGTTGGG
>CAZUUO010000036.1:0-5582 GCA_964622665.1 uncultured Gammaproteobacteria bacterium
CGTAGGTCTACGTACTGTAAATTGTACGGCGGTTTTACAAATTTCTTTTTCATGAATGAATTAAAATTTGTGAGTTGTTGTTCGATAGATTTTTTTGGATTGAGGTGCACACTGAAACCCTCACTAAGCTCCACGGTTATGGATTCTTCATCGAGAGGTACATAGATGACCCTTGAAGGTTTAAAATCGATCGTAGCGAATCCTCGAAGGGCACTTATCAAAGGAAGTAGGGTATCTTTTTTAATTACAGCGGTACCAATACCGATAGTCTTTGGCTGAATGCCTTGGTAATATATATGTTCTATTTCTTTGCTTGTGTCGCAAAAGATACATTCTGCGACACTAGATACTGCACCACCCTGAGGTGTTGATGATGTGCTTGTTTCTTCTTTTTTTATTTCATGGAGTGCTAACACTTTCCCTTCTTCATCGATGAGTACGATGCGGCCGTCCTCAAATTCTATAGTAGCTACTCCATCAACTTCGTGTACTGCTATAGCTAACGAATTAAGGCCTTTGCGGTCCACAGAGACCTCTTGCAGTGAAAATTGCGATAATAGCTTATCTTCAAGCTTGCGTGTACTAAAACTGAAGAAATGGTTTTTAGGGAGCATCCCCTTCTCTTTTGCTAAATAATCCCAGACTTTGTTTTCTATTTCAGTACTGGGGATTAAGGTGTTGTTGGTAACTTGTATGGTTTGTACGATACCCCAATTTGAAAAATATAGGGCATATATGACCCCGAGGAGTGCTAACAAGAGACCGACACCAAAAGCGATACCACGTGGATCGATAGTCTTTTGACGTTGTACATCCTCATTGAACGGATTTTTAATAGCGATGGAGCTGTGCGTTTTGAATCGAGTTTTACCCCCTCCCATTCCTCGAAGCGTGCTCATAGGCTATCCAATTTTTGAAAAGTTTAAGTACTTTTGTAATTTTTCTGGGATAGTAATACTACCATCCTCTTGTTGGTAATTTTCAAGTATCGCGACCATGGTGCGTCCCATAGCAATTCCCGTACCGTTTAAGGTGTGCACGTATGAGAGACCGTCCTTTGTTTTTGTTTTGATATTGAGACGGCGTGCTTGAAAATCGGTTGTGTTTGAACAACTGGTTACTTCACGATATTTTGCTTGGCCTGGCATGTAAGCTTCAATGTCGTAGCATTTTGCCGCTTGTTGTGAGATGTCTCCTGAAGCGAGAGTGAGGACACGGTATGGTAAGCCGAGACCACCGATAATCTCCTCCTCTATTGAACGTAAGTAATCGTGTTCTTCCCATGATACACTTGCGTCGCAAAATGAAACCATTTCAATTTTATCAAATTGATGACCGCGGATAATACCAGTCATATCTTTGCCGTAAGCACCAGCTTCTCTGCGATAGCATGGGGTAAATGCACAGAATCGTTGTGGTTTTGTCACATCAATTACCTCATCCATGTAGTACGCAACCAAAGGTGCTTCTGAGGTGCCGATTAAGAATAAGTCATCTTCACCGGGGTTTACACTATAGATTTCGTTTTTAGCCGCAGGTAAAAATCCAGCACCGTAAAGAACTCGTTCACGCACTAGTTGTGGAGGTGCCATTACGGTAAATCCTTTTGCAATTAATATATCAAGCACATATTGCAATAGTGCGTATTCCAGTTGTACCATTTTTCCTTTGAGATACCAAAAGCGATTACCTGAAATTTTAACGCCGCGTTCAACGTCAAATAAGTCATGCATTTTTCCTAGCTCTTCATGATTGCGGGTTGTGAACGTAAAGTTTGGTTTTTCGCCCACTGTTTTTTCAATACGAAAATCATCCTCACCACCAACAGGTACTGAGGTATGAATAGGATTTGGTACCGTAATAAGGAGATCTTCTAATTTTTTACTGATTTCTGCTTCTTGTTCCTCCAACTTTGCAACTTCTTCCTTGAGTGATTTTAATTTTGCTAATGTTTCCTCGTCAGGTTTTCCTTTCGAAAGAGTTTTTTGTTCGTTGCGTGCTTCGTCAAATTTAGTTTGCATGGCACGACGTTGCTCATCAATTACCAAAATAGCATCAACATCTACTTTGTAGTGACGTTTGGTGATGGTGTCTTTATAAATTTCAGGGTTTTCTCTGAGTGCTTTAAGGTCGATCATACCGATACTAGTGAAATAAGAGTTTGTATATTCATTTTAGAGAATGTGTGGTTTTTTGCAACATCTGAGCCACAGAGAAGCATTCGTTTACTGTGATGGAGAAACCAACTTGCTTTTGCTTCTTTCTTTAACGCTTTTTGGTAGCTTTCGCTCAAGTCAATGTCTTTACCACTGGGAACCGCTTTAATAAGGCGATACTTTGTCCGTTTGTTAACTACCGCATAGAGCACAACGCCTTGCGCGTAGGCCCATTCACCCACAATGCTTGATTGCACATTTGTTTCAAGTCCTATTCCCTTCCCCCATTTTGTTTCAAATGTTTTTGCCTTGCGAGCATCCTGTCCCAACTGTGCATATTGCAGACATACTTCGTAAAGTGCATCGAGCATTTCAAAACCGAGCAAGAGCACTTTATTTGATGAGTTTTTCTTAAAGGAGTGGCCCAGTAATACAAATGGTGGTGCAAATATATGTCCTTCCTTCCCCATGAAAAGGGCGTGGTCTTCTTTGTTTACGTAGTCCAGGAGAATTTCAAGCGCTTTTTTTGTCAGTGTTTTGCTAATACTTTTCTTTACTTCTTTATACACGAGTGTTGATGCACATTCTTGTAAATCACCCTTATGTTCATCAAATTTACCTCTTCCAATACCAATACCAATGTATTTTTCTTCATCTATTTTGGAGGCTTGGTTTATGAATGCCACTTTTGCCCGTTTGTATGAAGGATGAAATCGATTAAGCAACCAAATTCCACACACGTCATCCAAATGAGGATTGTGATGTGTAGCCAGAATTTTCATAGTGTTTGGGTTGGTCGTAAGGTAGGAAATGCAATAACTTCTTTAATATTACTTGCTCCAGTCAACAACATTGTCATGCGGTCAATACCAATTCCTAAACCACATGATGGTGGCATACCATGCTGAATTGCTTCGAGGTAGTCGTTGTCGGTTTGGTGTGCTTCATCAAATCCCGCTTCTTCCTTTTTCTTTTCTTCAATAAAGCGTTTTTCTAAATCAACGGGATCATTTAATTCTGAGTAGTTATTACCAATTTCCATTCCTAAAGCGAATGCTTCAAAACGTTCTGTGAATCCCGGATTTTTAGCGTGTCGTTTTGCAAGGGGTGAAACTTCAACGGGATAGTCGTAGATCAATGTTGGTTGCACCAGTTTTTCTTCAACTAATTCTTCAAATGCAAACGCAATGAGTTCGCCGAGTGTAAACATGCGATCCATTTCTTTTATTTTTTCTTTTTTAATTTCTGAGTCAGCGAGTGATTTTTTTGCGTCATCTACTGTTTTCCAAGCAGCAACATCAACCCCCCCGATTGTTTTAATACTTTCAATCATCGAGTAGCGTTTCCAAGGACGCGCAACACTGATAGTTGTTTCTCCGTGTACGATGTCGGTAGTATTAAGTGCTGCCAAGGCTGCCTTTTCATAAATTTCTTCAAACAAATCCATACCGAATTCATGATTTTGGTATGCAGCCTGTGCTTCAAACATGGTAAATTCTGGGTTGTGATCATGATCAATACCTTCATTGCGGAATACTTTGGTAATTTCGTATACGCGTTCAAAACCACCAACAATCAAACGTTTTAAATACATTTCATCTGATATGCGCAAAAAGAAATCAGCGTCTAACGCGTTGTGATGCGTTTTAAAGGGTCGAGCAAATCCACCTCCATAAATTGGTTGGAGAGTTGGAGTTTCAACTTCAATGAATCCTTGGCTATCAAGGACTGAACGAATTGCCGTAATAATGCGTGAGCGAGCTTTCATGCGTTCACGTACTTCATCGTTCATGATGATATCAAGATAGCGCTTGCGGAACCGTGTTTCGGTATCTGAGAGACCGTGCCATTTTTCAGGAAGTGGTAATAATGCTTTAGTTACTATTTGAAAACTTTTAGCAAAGACAGTCTTTTCTCCTCGTTTTGTTACAAAGGGATTTCCCGTTGCTGAAATAAAATCAGCGGTGTCAACTATTTTAGAGAGTTGTTCGTACGCTTCCTCACCAATAGTGTCACGAGAAAAGAAGAGTTGGGTTTGACCACTACCGTCATTGATCGTTGCAAATGTTGAGCCACCGTGAGCACGTTTTGCCATCACACGACCAACGAGGGTTACGGTGTCGGTTTCAGCGAGCTTTTCAAATTGATTGGTAAATTCAAAAATTGAATGGGTTTTTTCTACCTTGCTGGGGTACGGATTAATGTCATTTTCTATTAAAAATTCACGTTTTTGACGACGTGCTTCGGTTTCTTGTGTTGAAAATTGTGGGTATTCCATAGTATCTACTTATTCCTATAGAGAAAGTCTAGCACACCAATGTGGTCTATGAAAGGGGGCTTTTCCCCTTAAATATTTGTAAAATATCCGAAGTTTCCGTATTATTTAGCTAGCTCTTTCTCTCATGGAGGAATAGGCCATGAATCTTTCCCAATTGTGTGCGTCTTTAGAGCGTCATATTTTGGATAATGCACACCTATCTTCTATTGTTGGAAATGTCGTTCGGTTACCAACCCGCGGTGGTGGAGCGTTTATTGCGCTCGCTCAGGGTAATGCTGTCGATCGAAAGTTTACGGACTATCAAGTGCACTTTGGCTTTGTCTCTGACAAGGAAGAGGATCTTGGTTCCCTGAACATTACGATTAAAACATTTAGCACTGCTGAGGTTATCTTTACCAACTCCTACAAGCGAGACGGTAAGCCGGGTATCGCCCTGCATTTAAAACGGTATTTCCGTGAGGAGGAGATGACGCGCATGCTTATCAGTAAGATCACATATCTTTCGCAGGTTCCTAACGCGCTCCAGCGCGATGACTCAGTTCATGTCATGCTTTCCCCTACCGAACAAATTATTAACGCGGTTCGTGAAATGATTTCGGTATTTGGTACGGTGATGCATCTACTCGAGCATCAACAAAAAACTGCATAATATACGCAGTTTTTTTATTTGAGAAATTTTGATACGACGTGGAGCCGCCAGAGTGTTCGCAATCCTTCGATGATGCTTTGACCTTTACTTAATGAGTAGGTTGTATAAATTGCTTGAATAGGCACTTCAGCGTATGCTAATTTTTTTCTAAATGTTTCACCGATTATTTCAGATGAAATTTCCATCCGTTCTGATTTTAATTCGAATGTTTGTAAAGCATGGAGCGAGAATGCGCGAAAGCCTGATTGACTATCTGTCGTTTTATTGCCATGTGGTGTGATTATATTTCCTACTTTATTGAATAATGTGCGATACCACGGCATGTGCCCTGTTTTGTTGAGCAGTCGTGATCCAATAACGACATGTGCACCTTTTTCAATTTTTTCTATAAACTTGGGAATTTCTGCTGGGTCATGTTGTAGGTCGGCATCGAGTGTTACTGCAACATCATATTTTTTAACCACCGCAAATAAAAAGCCGGTGCGTAGGGCGCTTCCCA
>CAZUUO010000037.1:0-4633 GCA_964622665.1 uncultured Gammaproteobacteria bacterium
ATATAGGGCGCCCTTTACTTCTTGTGCAGTAAAATCAGGGTTTAACGACTTTACGAGTGCGGCAGCTCCTGAAACAAGTGGTGCTGACATTGATGTTCCTGAGAAGTATCCGGTAAAACTAGATTTAAAGGTATCGATTGTTGGTTCATAGGGAACGGTTGAAGAGATGCGTTCTCCGGGAGCAACTAAATCAACGCATGTTCCGTAATTTGAGAAAGCGCTTGTTTGGTTTACCTCATTAACCGAGGCAACCGTGAGTACTGTGTCGGCATTGGAGTTTTGATCAGCACAAGCTGGGTAGGTTGGAGAAAAATCTAAATTCCCACTGGTAGAGTTATCGTGATTTCCTGCAGCAACAATGGTTAATACATTTTGGTTGTATAAATCTTTTAATGTATTTTCTAATTCAACACTTGAGTCAGGACCACCAAAACTTAAATTAACAATAAAAGCACCGTTTGCTTGTGCGTAGCGCAATGCTTTCACCACATTTTCAATATTACCCGTTCCTTTTTCATCCATTACCCGAATTGGCATGATGGATACATGCCACGCAACACCACTTGCGTCAGTGTTATTATTTCCTACCGCGCCAATTAATCCAGCAACTACCGTACCATGTGCAAGGTCTGAATATTGATATTGTTTTTTGGTATCAAATATGGGCGATGGATCATTATCGTTGCTAACAAAATCCCACCCATTAATATCATCTACAAATCCGTTATTATCATCATCAAGTCCATTCAATCGTTCATTAGGATTGTGCCAAATGTTTTCGCGTAAGTCGGGATGTTGCATGTCGACTCCTGAATCAATCACTGCAACCACCACATTTCGTGATCCTGTTGTTTTATCCCATGCGCGCAACACACCGATTTGGTCGTAGATGGGAGTTATGAAGGAAATACGCGGATCATTAGGAATGGTTGCTGCAAGTACATTATTACCCAAACCTATGGCGATAATGCCAGTAATTACTATTATTTTTTTAAGAAGTGGAATCATCATATTAGTTGCAGTATAGCATTTTTTCTGGTATACTACAACCAATAAATTTATACTTTTATGGCGGCTATTCGTGGACAACGCAAACAGTGGGTTATGGTGTTTGGTGACACCTTATTAATGTTTGTGGCTCTTTTTGCTGCATTACTCATTCGACGACTTGAACAACCAACCGTGGCTGATTTCAGTTTGCATGTCATGTACTTTGTCGCGGTATTCTTTTCATGGATTATTATCTTCTTTATCAATGGACTCTACGACATCATGAAAGCACGGAATACTTCCATGTTTTTTACGACGTTCATTGAGAGTTTAGTTGTTGGTTTTTTAACTGCTTCACTCTACTTCTATCTCCTTCCTCGACCGGCAATTGAACCCCGTACCCTCCTACTTATTTTTGTTGGTGTGTACGGCGGGTTATTTGTCATGTGGCGATCTGCGCTCCACAAATACATTGCATCACGTTCCCTCGCGAAGCGTGTTTTATTTATTGGTGCACAAAGTGAAGCCTACGAGTTGATCGATGCTTTAAAATCACACCCACAATTTGGCTATGAAGTATATGGGATGTTAGAACCCGATGGTAATGTTCCCCGTTCAGAGACAACAACTATTACATGGCTTACTGATATTTCACAATTGAAACCATTTGTAAAAGAAAAGAAAATTTCTACGATTGTCGTTTCTAATCTTCAGTCCAATAAAGAAGAAGTTGCTCATGAATTATTTGATACCATGTTTTGGGGTATTGAAGTTACTGATGTGGTAAGTTTTTATGAAACTATTTTAGGACGCATTCCCGTTACCGCATTAACCGATGCGTGGTTTTTAGAAAATGTGCAAGAAGCACAAAAACGTCACTACGATAGTTTCAAAATTGTCCTTGATTATATTCTTGGATTTTTTGGAATTATATTGGGTGGTTTGCTGACTCCATTTATTGCGGCTGCGATTTATCTTGAAGATAAAGGACCCATTTTTTATTCACAAACTCGTGTTGGTAAACGAGGAGTTGAATTTCTTATGTACAAGTTCCGCACCATGGGAATGGACGCTGAGAAAAATGGCGCACAATTTGCAGAGAATAATGATCCTCGTATCACGCGGGTTGGTCGTATTTTACGTAAGACACGGCTTGATGAATTACCACAGCTGTATAACATTGTGAAGGGTGATATGACGTTTATTGGTCCGCGCCCTGAACGTCCTGAATTTGTGAAGCACTTTGCTGAAGTCATCCCCTTCTATGAAGTGCGTACCTTGGTTAAACCAGGACTTACCGGCTGGGCATCAATTAACTATCCCTATTACGCAACGGTTGGCGAGAATGTGAAAAAATTGCAGTATGATTTATACTACATCAAAAATCGCTCACTATTTCTCGACATTCGCATTGTGTTGAAGACGATAAATACAGTGTTGCGATGGATGGGAGTTTAAAACGGGTTTATTGCCCGTTTTTTACACTAACTAAAAAGCCCCCATGAGGAGCTTTTTTATTTTAGAGAAGTGCGAGGATAAATATAGCAAATGAAATTGCGTGGATGAGGTAACACCAGACACAATATCTTCGTACAATGGTGAGTAATACTGTGAGTAAGAGTAATGAAATCACCGCGTTGAAAACAGTCAGAATAAGTGCAATGATACCAAACGTTTCTCGTATCACTCCCGTGCTGACACCTGATAATGTTGCGGCAAAGAAAAGGAGTCCAAATGATATCATGCCCCAAATACTCGTGTGGATGTACCAGAGATGCGCGTAAGGACTTTGCATCGTATGCACACATTCACTCGACATTGCGCCGTGAGGTTTTTTAAGATTGCGATGATCGAATAAATAAAATGATACACCGAAACCAACGAGTGCTAAAAGTAAAATTGGTAGCTCCATATTACTTTTAGTATAGCACATTTTTCTTTACGCATTATCCACAAGTACGATTTTTCTTTTACCTGTCATACCTGTTTTTATTTTAATGCGTGTCTTTGCAATACCAAAATGTTGCGCAATTAATTCCACCACGCGGGTGTTTGCTTTTCCACCTTCAGGAATTGGTCGCACAAATACATGCAACTCCCCTCCTCGTTCTTGTACAAATTCTTTTTGTGAATTTGGGTGTGCTATTGCGGTTATGGTCATCATATAATTTCACTGGTTTTTTCTTCCTCAATCTTTTTTTGTACGACGTATACGCCGGTTCCGTATTCATCCGTTCCCACATACTGTGCTTCACCGCGTAAGATACGCTCAAATGGCTCACAGTTGCTGCATCCTCCCTGTTCACACACAAACCGTTGTAATTGACGTGCAAGCTTTATTTGTCGCGCGATAGCAAGCACTTGCGCGCGCGCTACCTCGAGATCGGGAAGTTGTTGCTCTACCATACCATCATCGTGGTCTAAATACCAGTAACTGGCCTTTATCACCTTTCGTTGTTGGCATTCACTGACGAGTAGATGGTAAATCGGCAATTGGAGTGAATCTGCTTCTTCTTCAGTTTTTCCCGTTTTAAAATCAATGATGTGTACGGCGTCTTGTTCAGGAATGTATTCTAACCAATCAATTTTTCCACACAAAATTAACCCCTCTTCCTCTGATAGCCAAAAATTAGGGAGGTCCTTTTTAATTTTAATAGAAAGTCGAGCGATCGGTCCTGGATTTTCAACCACGCGGCGCAACATGTCGAGACCTCGTTTTTTAAATTTTAGTTCAGTTTCATCATTAGCGAATCCTCCCTTTTGACCGCCATACTTTTGCCACACCTCATGAAACATATCCATGATCGGGCTTGTTAATCGGTTATTAGTTGGAATTGTTGAAAGTGATTCGAGTACTTCGTGCACACTGCTTCCTAATGCGAGCGGTGGTGTCATGATTTTAATTTTTTTGTTTGTTTCAGGATCTTTGTATACATTCTTTAGGAAGTATGCGCGCGGGCATTTTTTAAAGTCGTTGATTGATGTGTGAGAAACCCACACGGCTCCGTATTTTTCTGTCATATACCTCTACCTTAGCGGTTCATTACTAACTTTTACAGTGGATACTATTTGCAGAGTTTTGGTTTAGGAAAACGTTCGGTTATACCAAGATTTCTTTCTGCTAATGCGAGCATCTCATACAACCCACATTCTTCTTCTGTTGTTGCACTGTACATCGTAAGATAATTTTTGGTGATACTATACGCTTCTTGATAATTTTCCTGAACCAGCGCTTTGCGTGCACCTTTTTCTACTTCCAAAAGATTTGTGGTGAATGTTTGTGGAGGTTTGTTGGGAATAACAGCTGTAATAAGGAGCGGAATCATACTTACCACGAGAGCATAACTAAAATGTACCATGGTTGACGTAACGGTGATTGTATTATGAGAACCCCCTTGTAACAAAGAGAGCAGTGTTGCGCCATCTCCTGACTTCCCTGCTTCAATTGCATCAATGAGTATTTGTTTGTCGGTATGCAATGGAATATTCTTTGTTCCAGTAGCTGTAGTAACTTCTAATACTCTTCGCGAAATCGTTCTTCCGTTTGCGCTGATAATCCTACTTTTTTCTTCATAGGAAATAATATCTTTGTAAGGAATTTCTTTTGAGAATGCGAGATGAATACCTGTTTGGGTGAGTTTTA
>CAZUUO010000038.1:0-4352 GCA_964622665.1 uncultured Gammaproteobacteria bacterium
AAGAAAATTGCAGTTTCATCTCTTAAATTTTTTATCATTCCACTACCCATGTTACTCTTTGATCACTTCTTGTATGCAACACACAGTGGACGCCTGTGGTGGTTTGGATTTATTGCGTATTGGTATATAAAGAAAAATTAGCAGTATTCACAGGAGTCTGCTAAAAAGTGTTGACAGAGCTCTGAAAAACAAGTACTTTTTAGGTATAGTTTGTGTGGATGCACAAACAAAAATATATACATAACACCTATGAAACCTTTACATGATAATGTCATAGTAAAAGCGATTACTGAAGAAAAAACTGTTTCAGGGATTATTGTTCCTGAAACGATAGAAAAAGGTAGACCAGAACGCGGTGAAGTTATCGCAATTGGTCCAGGTAAATTATTAGAAAATGGACAACGTGCTCCTGTTTCTGTACAAGTAGGCGACACGGTGTTGTTTAAAAAATATGGTCCAGATGAAGTAAAAGTTAAAGGTGAATCTTTTTTAATTCTTTCTGAATCTGATATTTTAGCAATTCTCTAGTATGGCAAAACAAATTATTTTTGGTGCGGATGCACGCAATGCTTTAAAAAATGGTATTGATAAATTAGCAAATGCGGTGAAAGTAACACTTGGTCCCAAGGGACGTAATGTGGTAATTGGTCGTGGATTTGGTGCGCCCATGGCAACAAAAGACGGTGTATCAGTTGCAAAAGAAATTGAGTTGCCTGATGCATTTGAAAATTTGGGTGCTGAAATGGCAAAAGAAGTTGCAAGTAAGACAAACGATGTTGCGGGAGATGGAACTACGACTGCAACCGTCTTAGCACAAGCACTCGTAAAAGAAGGCATGAAAGTAGTAGCTGCTGGTGCAAATCCAACATTGGTAAAACATGGTATTGATAAAGGGGTTGCTGCAGTTGTTGCTGAATTACAAAAACTTTCAAAACCAGTAAAAACAAATGAAGAAATCGCTCAAGTGGCAAGTATTAGTGCCAATGATGAAGAAATTGGAAATAAAATTGCTCAAGTGATGAAGGAAATTGGCGCGGACATGAGCGAAGTGAATGATATTGTTATTACGGTAGAAGAATCACAAACCTTCGATGTATCTCATGAAGTGGTGAAAGGAATGCGTTTTGACCGTGGTTACATTGCTGCATATATGGTGACTGATACGGCACGCATGGAAGCGGAATATCAAGATCCCTATATTTTAATTACGGATAAAAAAATATCAGCCATTGAAGATATACTGCCATTATTAGAAAAAATGGCACGCGCCGGACACAAAGAATTGGTAATCATCGCTGATGATGTTGATGGAACCGCGTTGACAACATTGGTGGTCAATAAAATACGAGGAAATTTCTCAGCATTAGCAATTAAAGCTCCAGGATTTGGAGATCGCCGAAAGGATATGTTGCAAGATATTGCAATTTTAACAGGGGGTAAGGTTATCTCAGAAGATGTAGGATTAAAATTAGATACAGCTGAATTAAGTGATCTTGGTCGTGCACGTAAAGTGATTGCTAACAAAGAGACCACAACGATTGTTGAAGGTAAGGGAGATGTTGCGGCAGTAAAAGAACGAGTAGCACAAATTAAAACCATCTTACAAAACACGGACTCAGAATTTGATCGCGAAAAATTACAAGAACGTTTAGCGAAACTTGCTGGTGGTGTGGGGGTAATTAAGGTGGGTGCTGCAACAGAAACTGAAATGAAAGAAAAAAAGCAACGCATTGAAGATGCAATCGCAGCAACGAAAGCTGCGGTTGAAGAAGGAATTGTTGCGGGTGGTGGTGTTGCATTGTTGCGCGCATTACAAGCGTTGGAAACACTGGAAACACAAGGAGATGAAAAAATGGGGGTAACCATTGTAAAACAAGCACTGGTTGAACCAGTTCGCCAAATAGCCTACAACGGCGGAAAGAATGGTGACATTGTGGTTGAAGAGGTAAGAAAAGGAACGGGAAGTTATGGATATAATGCCGCAAAGGATATCTATGAAGATATGGTGGTTGCGGGTATTATTGATCCAACCAAGGTAACACGTAACGCATTACTTAATGCCGCATCGATTGCTGCGTTGGTGCTTATGACCGAAAGTCTTATTGCAGATATCCCAGAAGAAAAGAAAACTACCGACCATCATGGAATGGAAGGTGGTATGGGAGGAATGTACTAAATTACATAGAGCCCGCAGGATGCGGGTTTTATGTTTGTGAAAAAAATGGTTTTTCAGTAGAATGGGGATGATATGGATGAACTTATCAAACAACTTGAAGTACTAGAAAAAAAAGCACGAGAACTACTCGTTGTTGTTGATATTCCCAAAAAACAAGAAGAAGTTGCAAAATGGGAACAAGTAATGAGTGAAAAAGAATTTTGGGATGAGCCACAAAAAGCTCAAGAAATTTCAGAAACACATGCGCAACTACTAAGAACTATACGAGAATGGGAAGAAATCGTAGCAACCATTACGGCCACCAAGAGCATGGTTATTGATGATAATAAAAAAGGAGATGCTTCACTCCTTACTGATTACCAAGAAGCCTACAAAGATTGTGAAAAGAAGATTGAAGAGTTGGAAATTGGTGTGTTATTGACGGGGGAATATGACAATCGAAATGCTATTCTTTCTATTCATGCAGGCACCGGCGGTACCGACGCAATGGATTGGGCGGGAATGTTGTTGCGCATGTATGCACGGTTTTGTGAACGAAACGGTTTTAAAACAACCTTGATTGCACAAACACAAGGTGAGGAAGCGGGTATAAAAAGTGCAACAGTATTGATAAAGGGTCCGTATGCATTTGGATATTTGCGAAGTGAGCATGGTGTCCATCGATTGGTACGCATTTCTCCTTTTGATGCAGAAAAAATGAGACATACATCATTTGCGTTAGTAGAAGTGATGCCTGAGCTTGATGATGTGACAGAATTTGCTATTGATCCAAAAGATTTACGATTGGACACTTTTTTGGCGAGTGGAAAAGGTGGACAAAATGTTCAAAAAAATGAAACAGCAGTTCGTTTGACCCATATTCCAACAGGTATTGCAGTTGCCTGTCAGAGTGAGCGTTCGCAGGCTCAAAACAAAGCCATGGCGATGAAGATTTTGGTGGGGAAGTTGACACAATTGAAATATAATGAACGAAAAGCAGAGGCAGATAAAATAAGAGGGGATTATCAAGAGGCGGTGTGGGGGAATCAGATCAGATCGTATGTGCTGCACCCCTATCATCAAGTGAAAGATCATAGAACAAACACTGAAACAACAGATCCTGATGCGGTGCTCGATGGAGATTTACTTCCATTTATTGAAAGTTATTTGCAAGGCGCCGTATAACCTATGGAACAATTTACGCGTAATTGGTACAAAGAAAAATGTCGTGAACTCCATCTTCATCCCGAAAAAGGAAGAGGGCAGAATTTTTTATGTGATGAAAATATTTGCGAGAAGATTGCAGAGATTGGTGGTGTCGCGGGGAATGTAGTGCTTGAGGTGGGGCCAGGATTTGGTGTATTGACTAAGCAATTAGTAAAACGTGCACAAAAAGTGATTACGCTAGATTTAGAAGAAAAATTTTGTAAATTATTACCAGAAACGTTGGGAAATCCAAAAAATTTAGAAACAATAACGGCAAATTTTTTAGAATACGGAGTTGAGTCAATTGAATCGCCGTTTCGAGTGATTGCGAATTTACCTTACTCAATTTCTAGTGAGACTTTATTTTTATTAGTTGAATCACAAAACCTACCAGAGAGTATTACCTTATTATTGCAAAAGGAAGTCGTACAACGGGCAAGTCAAAAACCACCGTACGGCAATCAATTGGCACTTGCGATGCATTTGTATGGTAATCCCACACTCGCATTGGGTGTGTCAAAAAATTCTTTTTATCCAAGTCCAAAGGTAGATAGCGCGGTGTTACACGTAAAACGGCATCACGAAAATCATGAAGTTGCGATTGCCCTTAAAAAAGGTAATGTTACGATTGCTGAAGTATTAAAAGTTGCACGAGGGCCTTTTTTATCACCACGAAAACAAATAGGAAAAACATTGTCTGCGATATTTGGTGACAAAGCATTGTCAGCGCTTGAATCCGCAAAAATTTCAAAAGAAACACGGCCAGAAAAAATCTCGGCACTCGATTGGATAGCAATAACAACCGCATTGAACACATAATATATTCAAACGAAGACATATACACAGCTTTCTTATACGGAAAGCTGTTTTAAATATGGTATACTGATAGCTGATTGAATAGATGTGCACGTATGAATACTATAACTCAACAAAAAGTTGCTGTCTCCGTGTTTGGTGCTATCGCTTGTTTAGCGTTTTTTGTGGGTTTTTT
>CAZUUO010000039.1:0-4204 GCA_964622665.1 uncultured Gammaproteobacteria bacterium
GAGTTGGTGAAAATTTGGTATACTGTTTGTATATGTTGTGGCTACGTGAGTTTTGGAGATTTATTATCGTGGGTGTGCTCATGGTCACATTTTTTTTATTATCTTCGCATCGCGAATTTTATCAGTTGTCGGTTGGTGTTGCGTATGCTTGTGTTGCATTAGGTGTACTACCGTTACTTACAGAAGTGTTTGAAACCATGAAGGCAAAAAGATTTGGTATAGATTTTCTTGCTTTTTTTGCGATTGGATTTGGTTTGGTGTTGGGGCAATATGCAGCAGTTTTGATAATTGTTTTGATGACTGTTGGGGGAGCATCTCTTGAAAAATTTGCGCAAAAGCGCGCACAACGCAGTTTGCAACAGTTAACTGATCGTATTCCGCAGCAAGTGACGTTATATGAAAAAAAGTCATTGGGGCGTACAGTGCCATTATTATCAGTTACTAAAGGTATGTATGTGGTGGTGCGTAAGGGTGAAGTAGCTGCCGTTGATGGTGATTTAGTGAGTGATGAGGGTATTTTTGATGAGAGTTCACTAACAGGAGAATCAATTCCTGTTGAAAAAGAGAAGAACGGTAAGGTGTGGAGTGGTACCGTAAATGTAGGGCAAATGGTGGTTATTAAAGTTACCCAAGAATTTTCACAATCGTTGTATGCCGAAATTATTGCTGATGTAACAAATGCACAAAATGGCAAAACGCCATTTATTCGCTTAGCTGATACGTATTCGTTATTCTTTACGGGAATTTCTTTGTTGATTGCGTTGTTGGCGTATGTTGTAACCCGTGATGTGGTAACGGTGTTTGCAGTGTTTGTGGTTGCTACGCCGTGTCCCTTAATTTTAGCGACACCGATTGCATTGTTTGGTGGTGTACATCGAGCCACCGTTGCTCATGTGGTGATTAAGGAATTACAGGCGATTGAAAAGATGTCGCGTGTTTCTACAATAGTCCTTGATAAGACGGGCACCCTTACTCTTGGTGAACCGCATTTGGAAAAGGTGACCATGCATGGATCCATGCGGGAAAATCAGGCGATTACTATTGCGGCGTCTATTGAACAATACTCATTACATCCTCTTGCTCGCGCGTTTGTTCGATATGCGACAAGTCGTAAAATTTCATTATTGTCGGTGACTGGTGTTGAAGAAAAGGTGGGGAAGGGAATTAGTGGGGTTGCGCGGGGTGTTCGTTATACTCTCCAAAAAATTGAGAGTGGTTCGGGGTTGTTGATTGGATTATTTGAAGGGAAAAAGTTAGTTGCCGACTTTTTGTTTGTTGAAACGCCAAAACGTGATGCAACAAAAGGACTTCGTGAATTATTGCAACGAGGGATCGCCTTGCATATTTTAAGTGGTGATAAGCAGAAGAATGTTGCTAGTTTAGTTTCACGTACGTTTCCTCAGTTAGCAATTACCGCAGTAGGAGATGCATCGCCCAAGGATAAACTTGCCTATATTACGCGATTACAAAAAAAGGGTGCCATTGTGGCGATGGTGGGAGATGGAATTAACGATGCGCCGTCTTTGGCACGCGCTGATGTCGGCATTGTATTTTCAAAACGAGAGCATTCGGCTGCTACTGACGCGGGAGGTGTTATATTGTTGCGTAGTGATATTGCAACTATTGCTCGACTACTTTCCATTGCACAACGCACGATGTATATTGCTAAAGAAAGTATTTACGTGGGAATTGGGGTGAGTATTATCTTGATGGTCATTGCTGCACTTGGTTATATTCCACCGTTTGTGGGTGCGTTACTGCAAGAGGGGTTAGATTTATTAGTCATTATGAATGCGCTGCGCGCTGCAAAATAATATGGTATTTCCTTTTCAATCACGAGGTTTGTTTTATGTGGCGGCGTTTATCTGTATTATTTCGTTTTTCTTAATTCCGTTTGGCGTTATTTTTATTATCATGGCGCGACGAGCTCGGGTTGAAATTACGGATACCGAATTTGTGTATGTTATGTTGACGATGAAACGAGTACCTTTTGCAAGTATTACTTTGATCGAGTTGTTACCCGCGGTTCAGCCACGCATGTATCAGCAGACTTCACATGTTTCGGTTACCGTTACTACGGTATATCCGTTGCAAATTACTACCAAAGACAACAAAAAAATTAAGCTTTCGCTTAATCATTTTGCACAACCTGATGAAATAATTCGACAACTGGAACATAAAACTGGTATGCGCGTAGTCGATCATCGTGTTTCGTAGTGGTTATTTTTTTCGATAGATTACTAAGGTTGCGATACTTCCCAGTATCGCATTTTTGTAGTCGTCCATGGTGTCAGCAACAGAGGGTTGTCGGGCAAATATAATACCGCGTGTCATGTCGATGTAATCCATTATAAATTCGTAGAATTCCCAGATCGTTGCCGCAAGAGTGACTAAAGCGATGGTGGTGAGTACGTGATACCACCATGTTTCTTTGTTGATTTTAAAAACTTTTTTTGCGTGGATAACGGAGATGGTAATAGCAATGCCTCCTAACGTGTGCATGAGAACATCGAAATTTTCCCAGATTGAATATACAAATAGTAAAGAATAATTGATAGTGAGTACTATGACGGGGGGAAGGAGAATGGGAAGCAGTTTTTTTATTTCCATATGGGTATAGTGTAGCAATTTTTTGCAAATTAAAAAACTGATCGTTAGTCAGTTTTTAAATCGGGCTAGTGAGATTTGAACTCACGACTTCTACATCCCGAATGTAGCGCGCTAGCCAACTGCGCTATAGCCCGTTTTTTCATCGGTGTTTTTTGTTGTATTATGGTCGGGCTAGTGAGACTTGAACTCACGACCTCTTGCACCCCATGCAAGCGCGCTAGCCAACTGCGCTATAGCCCGGCAACGCTATATAATGTACCAAACCGACGTTCCATTTTCAAGGAATAACCCGTTACTTATTCCCACGTTTTTATTATGGTTTATGGTATACTGTTCTTACTATGGGGTTTGCTGAAAGTACGAAAGCCTACAAAAAAGTAACGGTAATTCGAGGGGATAGACGCATCACCTTGTTGTCGGTATTTGTAATTATTTTTGCAGCAGCAATTATCGTACGACTTTTTTTCTTGCAAGTAGTGAATCATGCCTTTTACGAAGAAATTGCGTTAGGAATTCGTAGTAGTGCACATAAATTGGAGGCGGTACGTGGTGAGGTGTATGCGCAAAATATTCATGATGAAGATAGAAAATTTCCGTTGATTGTTAATGAAGACACCTACCTATTGTTTGCTGATGGACGCGCTATAACGGGTGATGTTGCATCTCTGGCCCAAACGATTAGTGAACAATTGAAGTTGACTGATGAAGAAAAAGAAAAGATTGCAAAGAGTATCGCTGACATGGGAGATGACCCCTATGTTCCGTTGTTGCCATCGCTAAAAGAAGAACAAGCACAAATCATTAGAGATTTAAAAAATCCGGGGTTGGGACTTGTTCGTAATACTCGACGTTATTATCCCGAAGGTGAGAAGGCGGCGCATATTACGGGATTTATGGGTTCGGGTGAAAAAGATACGCGCGTGGGGAAATATGGATTTGAAGGATACAACGATAAATTGCTTGCTGGTGTACAAGGTAATGTGAAAGGTGAACGTGATGCGTTTGGTGGATGGATTCCGACGTCATCGCGACAAATGCAGGCCGCGCAAGATGGTCCTGATGTTACGTTGACGATTGATCACAATATTCAGCGGGTTGCCTGTGATGCGTTGTCGGTTGGGATGAAGGAGTATGCAGCAAAATCGGGTACGGTTATTGTTATGGATCCTAAAACAGGGGCTATTTGGGCGTTATGTGATGAGCCGACGTTTGATCCTAATAATTTAAAAAATGTTACGGATATTTCGTTGTTTAACAATAATGCGATATTTACACCGTATGAACCAGGATCGGTATTTAAACCATTTACTATTTCTGCAGGGATTGATACGGGGAAATTATTATCTACCACGACCTTTACTGATGTGGGGCATGAAGTGATTGATAAATTTACGATTCGAAATGCACTTGATAAATCGTATGGTTTGGTAACGATGCGCGATGTTCTTATTGATTCTATCAATACGGGGACTATTTTTGCGGTACGAAAAATTGGTAAAGAAGTATTTTATGATTATGTAAAGAAATTTGGATTTGGTACGTTATCGGGTGTTCAGCTTGATGTTGAAGTTCCCGGAGTTGTTGATACGATTAC
>CAZUUO010000040.1:0-4155 GCA_964622665.1 uncultured Gammaproteobacteria bacterium
ACCCGCCAATAAGCGGATTTTAAAGTGGCCTTTTATTTTCCTTTAAACATACCTCTGTGCATTCCTCGTTCCCCTTTGGGAGATTCCAAGCGAGTAATCATGGCATCGCGTTGTTTAGCCGTAATCTTACCTGAAGCAACATCTGCATCTAATTTCGCCTTCATAGCAACCTTGTGTGCTGCTTGTTGTTCTACAAAGAAAGCCTGTAACTGTTCCTTAGTTTTTCCTTTTGAAATAGCCAAATCTTCCAACGACGTTCTACTTGTGCGTGCTTGCTCCAAATCCGCAACACTTACTCCCAAAAACGTAGCCAATTTTTCTTGCTGTGCATTATGCTCTGCCGCCCGATCCTCATTATTAAATCCACCACGGTTACATCCAACTCCTCGTTCAATGTTCGTCGGTGTAGTAGTTGTGGTATCGGTTGCAGCAGACGCATACGTTGCACCCGTTGCTAATACTCCTAATGATAAAACTCCTAAAACACCTTTTGTAAGTATATTCATAGTGATAATGTTAATTTCTGTAGGCCGGATCTACACTACTATTACAAAACAAACAAAAAAATTATTACAACACCACACGGAATACCGTAAAATTACCGTAAAATTACCGTAAAATTACCGTAAAATTACCGTAAATCATACTGCCGCAATTCCTTACGACATTGCTTAAAATGAGGAACAACACGAGAAACTTCCTCCCAAAAAGATGCGGAATGATTAAAATGTTTGGTATGACACAATTCATGCACGATGATGTACGTCTGCAAATGATGTGGTAATTGGGTAATAACAAAATTAAACGTGAGCGTTCCCTTGCGCGAACAGGTTCCCCATCGTGATTTCATCCGTCGTACCGCAATACGCGTATACAAAAACTGATACTCGGTGTTTATTTCGGAAACTCTTTCCTCTAAAAATGCAAGAACTGATTTGTGTGTTGCACGATAATGTTCCAAAGAATCATCAAAAGTACGCAGTGGTGGTAACGTCTGAACATACGCAATCTTTTTTTGAATCCAATCAGCTTTCTCTTGCACCATTTTCTCAAGAACCAAATCCGATATACGAGCAGGTGCCCGAACAATAATCTGCGCATCCCTTGTTACTGCAATACTAATACTGCGTCGTGACCGTGATCGCTTACGCGTAAAGGTCATGCTAGGCGATGAAAACATCGGCTCCATATTTTTTCCCGATTATCTCTTGCAGCAAAGCAACCCCATCGATACAGTAATACATTTTTATATTCGGAATTTCGTGAAAGGGCACCCACTGTGCTTCAGTCAACACATTTTTTTCATGAGTATCAAAGAAATCAGTAGAAATCTGGCCCCCAACAATCTCACACCAATAAAATAGAAAAATGCCATGATAATGTTTACTACTATCCCGTAAACTAGAAAAAAATCCGTCGCGTACAGCAGCAAGTTCTCCAACCACCACATCCAACCCCGATTCTTCCTTCACTTCACGCACCAACGCATCAATAATTCGTTCACCTTTATCAATGCCACCCCCTAAAAAAGTAAAACCATCACCAAACTGCCGTGGTAACAATACACACCCATCTTTCACAATAATTCCATACACCGACGGACGAAAGTGTAATTCATCACTAGGAACTGCAACCGTTGTAAGATTTCGAGGTTGTATACAGTTAACGTGTTCAGGTTTCATAGATAACATAATACTACCAATATATACTTACACCATAGCGCACTCACCAAAAGAAGACAAACAAAAAAACCTCTGAAGAAACAGAGGTTTTACAAACTATTTTTTCCATCGTGGCGCAAATCCAATCATAAAGGTATATACATACGCCAACAACTTTGGAGTACCACGACGTATCATGCTATCAAATGCCCGTTTTTTAAATTCCCGCACATCGTTCCCCTGGTAACATAACTCACCATTCTTAAAACAATAACTACAGTATAGCGGTGATTCACGAACTCCTGGATCTTTTGCAAACGGCATCAAACAACTTTGACATGCATTACATTCTTTCGCCATATTTATTTACTCATGGTATGAAATGTGCGATATGACACCGCCAAAATTCCCAAAAAAACCAACGGAAAATATGTCATTCCATTTGATAATCCATCAACAACCGCATGAGACACGAATGCGCTCACAAACACAAACCCAAATCCTGCATATGCCCATTCCTTAATGCGAGCCGAAACTGCGGGAATAATGAGCGCCAATGAACCCGAAACCTTAAAACCTCCCAGTAGATATCTAAAATAATCAGGATATCCTAAATGTGCTACTCCCTCACGAGCAAGCTCAGTATGTGATGTTAATGCCACCATCACCCCTTCAAATAAAAATATAATAACCGTCGTAACCCAAAACAAAACACGCGTTGTTTTCTTTGATAATGTCATATACTTATATACTACTTAATATAGGGATATTTTGCCATATACTCCTTATTCAACTCACACTTCCCCATACACTCTGGTTGCCAATATTCAAGCGGGGTACCCGGCGTACCGTACAAAAACCCAAAATAACCATTTTTTAAATAATTTTTTCCATCCCCACGAAGCAACACATCAACACCATATAAATACTGTTGCTTATTATCAGGTATCGTAATCATGATGCCGTAAACTTTTGGTACATCAGAGTGCATGCGATAATAATCGACTAATGGATTAATGAGGCGTTTAGTAATCATTTCTTTTTCAGTGTCACTAAACTTTCCTCCCGGATTAAACACAACAACAGGATCAATACTATTATTTAGATTCTGAGGAACAATGATTTCAGGTTTTACTACTGAAGGCACAACAGGAAAATCAGTAGCAGCTTGTCTCTCAAGTTGCGCAATACGGTCATCGCACCACGAAAGATCATACACATATTCCCTTCCAAGAGAGCTGACAATACTATCATGCACAAAATATCCAATACTTGCTGTCAATAAAAAAATTACTAATCCTACAAAAAAATAATTTCGCATATACCTTATTATATCTCACACTCGATTAAAAAACCACATCCCGTAGGACGTGGTTCTTGTGTTAAAACTCAGTATTAATCAAGACACGTAATATCAAACGAAAAGTTGCTCGTACTCATGCGATCATCTTCTCGCTCATGGAGCAATCCGACAACATCAGCAGCATCTTCATTTGAATCAAAATGACCGATTGAACTCCCTCTCAAATACCTTTGACGTCGCCCGCGACGTCGCTCTTGCACATCTTTTTTGGATGTCACAGTCTTACGCTTTACTACTGACATACACCCTCCCCAAAGGGCTGTCGGTTGCCAAATGCACGAGTTGCACACCATGTACCACTCCCCATTTGGTGACTTCACTATAGAGAAAAAACCGCGAAATGTCAATGTAATAAAATATTATCGATGCTTACATCCAGCCCAACAACACGGTCGACGTTTACCTTCCTGTAACTCCTCAATAGTGCGTCGTATTCTGCGTGCACGTGTTTCAGGTTGCTTTGCATCAAGAACCCAACAAATAAATTCATTGCGTGCTAGCGGTGTAATATCCTCCCACAATATTTTCACGCGCACACTTTCAAAAATAGCTTTCTTCAAGTCAGGTGGAATGACATGCGGTAATGAATTATTTATCGCTGATTTCATATAGCTTAACCTCCCAAACTCTCCACGTGCTTTTTAAAATTATCCAAAATCATCTGCCAACCCTGACGTTGCAATTCAATAGCATTTTCGCCTTCAGCATCAAATGTTTCAGTCACCACCACCCCATCGTCACCGACAACAAACGTAATAGTAACTTCACGTCCATCCTCCAATACATATACAATTTTTTCTTGAGGAATAACCTCAAGATACTCACCCCCAAAATCAAAACCTTCCCCACTCTGTATATCCTCCATACGCGCCACAAACTTCCCTCCAACCCGCAAATCATTGGTTGCCGTTGGACAATGCCAATCATCACTCGCATGATTCCATTGGGTAATATGTTCCGGTTGTGTCCATGCATTCCACACGCTCTCTAAAGGAGCATTAACGGTTGTTGTAATAGTTACTTGTTGCATATGTAATGGGTAAAAATTTATCCACGAGAACCTGCAGACAAAACACGCGTAATTGCCATCTCCAAATCTTTGGGTACATCAGTACCTATACGATACACCCG
>CAZUUO010000041.1:0-4063 GCA_964622665.1 uncultured Gammaproteobacteria bacterium
ACTGAGGTGTCTTTACTAAACATCCCTTCCACCCATTCGTTTTTTTTATTTGTTTTGACTTTTGGGCCAAAACTTTCAGGGAAAATACTACTCATAATACTTGGCGCAATTGGTCTGATGTCGCATTGATAATTTCTCTTACTACAAAAATAGCAACTGCTTGTACCAGGATAAATAATACTATATTGGGAGGAGCAAAAAACATGCCACCCGTTGCAAATCCATAACGAATCACGGCGTACACTATTGCAATAAGCAATCCTTCCAGAGCAAGCGATAAGGAGGTTTTCGTGGTGAACACATTGGTAATCGCCACGTGTAATATCATAAATGAACCGATGAACACGAGTGGACCATAGACCGGAATAACTCCCATCATGAGTAGCAGTAATGAATATATAAGTAATGACTGTGCCGCGATGGTGGGACCAAGCAGATAGTGAATAGCGAGCACTACACAGGGAATATCAAATACCGCAAAACTTGGGAATAAGCTTACCAATAATGACTGTAGTATATAGGCGCCCACTATCTCTATGATTCGTATGAAACGAAATTTCATAATATAACAGCAACGTGGGTTACCCGCGTTAAATCGATTACCGGCTCAATAATTGCTCTTTGAAAAAGTGTGTTTGCATCTTCTTCATTAGCGATCACTTTTCCAATCAATAATCCTTCTGGAACGGTTCCGTCCAAACCACTCGATAATAACAACACATTATTTTCAATTTTTTCTGTACGTGGAATTAACTCCATACGTACCACAATCCCGTGTCCCCCGCTAATCACTCCTTCAGTTTTTGTTTCATTTACCAATCTTCCTGCAATTTTACTTTGAGGATCAGCAATCAGGCGTACCGTTGCCGTGGTTTCCTGCACATCCTGAATAATCCCAATCAACACTCCGTCATCGGTAATTACTGCTTTATTTTTAAGCACTCCATCATTACTACCTTTATTAATAGTAACCACAAAACGGGTCGGATCCGTTGAACGAGCTATCACCTCTGCTCCTGCCATTGATCGATTACTTTTTTCTTTATATGAAAGAATTTTTTTTAATGTTTCATTTTCCATTTGCAGGGTTTTTAATTCCGCTTCATCAATAAAACTTTGCACACACTCCCGCGCATGAGGATCGCTGGCAAGTACTGCGTTTCGCGTTGTAAAACCCCATGACATCACCGCAATCACGCTGTCACGAACCATACTACTTATTCCTCTTCCTATTGTTGTTCCCGACAAAATTGCTGAGAGAGCTATACAAATTGTCACCAAGTAAAAGATCTTTTTTATATTCATACCTTATCGATTTGATGGAATACGAATTGTTTTGAGTGGTTCTGGACTTTCAAATAGTGATCCCAGCCCCCGCACCACCGTTGATAATGGATCATCAATAATACGCACAGCAATGTCTGTTTCCGCCGTAATCAACGTATCAATCCCTCGCAGTGAAGCGCCACCACCACATACGATAATGCCGCGTTCATGAATATCTGCTACCAATTCGGGAGGTGTACTTTCAAGTGTTTCTTTAATAGTCCGTACGATATCCGCAATAATACGTTCCGTTGCTTCTCGAATATGACCATCATTCATCATGAATTCTTTTGGTAATCCTGAAATTATGTCTCTGCCACGCACCGATGTTTGCAGTGGTGTACTCAAGGGAACCGCACTTCCCAGCTGGAGTTTTACGCCTTCTGCTTGCACTTCCCCTAATAATATACTAAATACGTCTTTACAATAATTAATAATAGCACGATTCATTTCATCCCCCGCACTTGCCACTGATTTCCAATGCACAATTCCCGATAGCGAGACAACCGCCATTTCTGCTTTACCTCCTCCAATATCAACAATCATTGAACCAACCGGTTCTTCAACTGGAAGACGGGCACCAACAGCAGCCGCCATAATATCTTCCACCATCAACACCTCACGGGCACCACTTCCCAAAATTACATCTTCTACTGCTTTGCGTTCTACTTCGGTTGTTTCCATGGGAACTCCCACAATCACCCGAGGTCGAGGAATGAGTGCGCCCGACATTTCATGAATACGTCCAAAAAAATAGCGCAACATTTTTTCGGTAATTTCATAATCAGAAATTACGCCCCGTACCAACGGTTTGTAGGTTGTGATGTAGGGTGGATTTTTACCCAACATTTCTTTAGCTTCCTGCCCAACCGCAATAATTTGGTCGGTGCGATTGTTAATTGAAACTACCGTTGGCGCATCAACAACAATCCCTTTGTCACGTTCGAGAATTCGAATAGTCGAGCTTCCTAAATCAAGCGCAATATCTTTTGAAAATTTTTGTATGAGTTTTTCGAGCATATGTCCCCTTTCCCCCTATCCTGCCCTTTATTACTTACAAAATAACATCAAGTAATTCTTCTTCACTGACCACTCGTGATTCTTTTTCACTTCGTAATTTTACTTCAAATCCGTTTTGTTCCAGAGTGCGTTTTGAAACTACCACCCGAATAGGCAACCCCATCATGTCAGCATCACTGAGAGCCGCTCCTGCACTTAATCCTCTATCATCGTATAATACTGAAACACCTTTTTCTTTTAATAATTCGTAAACTTCTTCTACTTTTGATTTCACAGCTTCATCCTCACCTAATTGAATGAGATGAACGCGATAGGGTGCAACTTCAGTTGGCCAGATTATTCCTTTTTCATCATGATGCACTTCCACAATTGTACCTAATAATCTGGTTACCCCAATACCGTAACAACCCATAATAACATCTTTTTCTTTTCCATCACTGTCGGTAAATGTGTAATCAAACGCCGCAGAATACTTCTGCATTAATTTAAATATATTACCCACTTCGATAGCTTTATGGATAGAGATTTTTCCTTTATTACATTGTGAACAGGTTTCGCCTTCAGCTTGTTCTGCAATTTCTTTATTAACCGCAAAACCACAGTCAGCACAATAATAAATCAAATCTTCACCGGCATCCGTAAACACTTGATATTCGTGTGAAAATTTTGAAAAGGTTCCTCCGCTTGCAAATACTTCTTTTGCATCAACACCGAGGCGTTTATAGACACGCGCATACGCAGCGCGCATACGATCATAGTAAGCATCTAACTCTTGCTCGTTGGTATGAAAACTGTATAAGTCTTTCATGATAAACTCTCGACCGCGCAAAAGACCCGATTTTGCACGAGGTTCGTCACGAAATTTTGTTTGTATTTGAAACACCGCTTTGTTCATGTCGCGGTATGATCGCAAATGGGCTTGTGCTAAAGGTGTCACCACTTCTTCGTGGGTTGGACCAAGTGCATATTCTTTATCACTTTGTGATTTCACTTTAAACAAAACATCAAGTCCATCCCATCTTCCTGTTTTTTCCCAATATTCTTTTGGTTGTAATGCGGGCATTAGAATTTCTTGCGCATCTTCACGTTCCATTTCTTCGCGTACAATGGTGATAATGTTTTGCACCACTTTATAACCTAATGGCAAATACGCATACACGCCCGCCATGATTTTTTCAACATAGCCGGCCTTTAACAGTAGTTGTGCGTTAATACTTACTTCTTCAGCAGAAATACTTTTTCGTGTTTGTGAAAATAGTTGGGATTGTTTCATATCAGTTTGCGTCAGTAGAAGCTGCGTAGAGTTCTAACCCGACAAAAAATAGGAATAATAGCACGAAGGTGATCCAAGAAAATAGTTGTAATTTTTGTAATATCAGTGCACTGCAGACCAATGCACCCGCTAAAAATCCTTGGCGCACACTCAATTTTACTACTTCAAAATGAAGAGTGTTGCGGGATCTTAATCGACGGATAGTAATAGCAATTAGCGAAGTTGCGCCACATATCGTAAGAAGTAGGGCTATTAAAAATATAGTTACCGCGATCACGCCATACTTTTCAACATCGAGAGCGAAGATGCTCCACAACATAGTTGCTGCTGAAAGTAGCGTTCCTAATAGTAAGGTAATAAGTAACGTAGCGTAGGTCATAGCTATAGATTTATGGTACTTGAGTTGTTAGTTATCGGCAAGAAGCGCAATCGGGATATCTTTTG
>CAZUUO010000042.1:0-3792 GCA_964622665.1 uncultured Gammaproteobacteria bacterium
GCTTCGTCGTCCGCCAATAGGCCCAATAACCCCAGGAGCCCACCATGCTCATCCAGATGACCGCCGACCGCTTCGGCGCCTCCGGCACGCTCTACACCAAGGGCAACCAGTACGACCTCGCCGCCGACCTCGCTTTCCGCTTCATCGGTGACGGTGTTGCCTTTGACGTCGGCACCGCCCGCGAGAGCCAAGAGGGCGGGCAGCTGGTGCGCGTGAGCTACAACAAGCTCACAGGCAACCTTGAGGCCGATGGAGCCCCGGTGTCAGGGGCTGGGAATGCCTTGTGGGCCAACCGCGCCACTCTTGTGGCTGCCGGCACCTACAGCGCGTTCTTTACCGACATCGGCGTAGGCGGCAGCTTCTGGTTTTACTCGGGTGGCCGCTGGCGTCCGTCTGCGGGTCGGGTCGTGCTGAAGAACCTCACCAGCAGCGTGACGCACAGCACTACAACGCGCACCGTGATGGATTACGCCACGCTGCCCGCTGGCCTTTGGCAGGACGGCGACGTTGTGGAAATGGAGTGGTGCAAGACGCTCACAGGCACCGACACCGACACGACCGAGACCGCGTTGAGCGCCGTCGCGGCAACCTTCAGCGATGCAATGAACTTGACCACGGCAGCGCTGACCAACACCAACCCCATTGTTGCCGCTCGGTGGCGCTGGCGCCGCCTGGGGGCCACCAGCGTGCGCCCGATTTCGATCAGCGGCAGCGTGGGCTTAGGAACTGCTGGAGCGATCCCGGCCGACCCTACTGTCACGACCAATCTGGACACGACTGATGCCTATCTCCAGATCAGCGGCAAGCTGACCACTGGCGGCGGACCTGTGACGTCGCTCCGGGCGTTCACCGTCACATTGATCTGCGGCAGCTGATATGCCGGCTGGGCCTTTCGCCCTCACGCGCGACCCCAACCCTACCGGGGCACCACTGCGCAATCGAGAGCCGGCAAATGCGCCAGCCACGATGACGAGCGTCATCGACGAGACGCTGCACATCCAGGCCGGATCTGTCCTTGATCTGAGCGGCTGGCGTGGTACGGCTGTGCCTGCTGGATCGCTGGGGCGTGTCACCGTGTCGGGCCGACAACTGCTGGAAAACGGTGTTGCCAAGCGATTCAGCATCGCGCACATGCAGCCGGAGAACACCTACACGCCCATTCCGGCTGACCGGGCTACCATCGATGCAGGCGTCGCCTGCCTCGCGCGCTGTGGTTACAACGCCATCCGCATCATGGGCATCGAACACCTGGTGATGCGCGGTGTCGATGGCGCGGCGGTCTACAACGCGGACCTGATGGACCGCTTTGACTACCTGCTGGCGGCGTGCAAGCGGGAGGGGCTGTATTGGGTGCTGTGCATCCAGTCGTACAACCTCTTCATGGACCTCGACGGTGCGCTGGATCGCTTCAGCTACACCGCCCAGTCGAATTGCAAGTCGCGCATCTTCACTGAGCAGGACGTGCGCGACAACTGGACCGCAGGCGTTCGCGCCTTCTACAACCGGGTCAATCCGTACACGGGCGTCAACATCCTCCAGGACCCGGCGCTGCTGCTGCTGGAGCTGTTCAACGAAGCATCTAGCATCTTCTGCGGCTCGCTGGCCTGGCCCGCCATCTGGGTGACGCGCAATGTCGGTGCCACGGCCGCAGCGCAGACTTGGGGCGAGTGGCTGGCCGACCCGACCAAGGCCCACGGCTATGCCAACCTGGCCGCGCTGAATGCAAGCTGGGGCACCGCCTACGCGAGCTATGCCTTGGCTGCCGCTGCGTCCGTGCCGAATCTCGACGTGACGACAGTCCCGCAGACTCAGCAGCTCATTGACGCGCTCCTCTATACGCAGTACCTCGAAGACGACCTTCACACCTTCTACACCTCCTCGCTTTCGGCGATGGGCTACACCGGCCTGCGCTCGATGCACTGCATGTACCCGCAGGGCGGCGAGATTCGCCCCGCGCAAAAGCTCGCTGCGAACGATGTCACCAATTGGCACCACTACAAGAACCTGATCAACGACCCCGGTCCGGGCGGCTCCACGCAAGCGCTCGACCAGCCGTTGTGGGAGTACGAGTACATCGGTCTCATGCCTTTGTGGGCGGCCGGGTCAAAACCCCTGTGGCTCGGAGAGATGGGGGACATCAGTTGGGGAGCGTGGCGCCATCACTTTGGGCTCATCGCGGCACAGGCGGCAAGTGTTGGTGCATCGTCCATCAGCTTCTTCACGCAGGGCGACCCGTTCTACCCGGCCTACTACAACGACCAGACAAACCACGGCAACCGCTTTCGCAAGCTCGACAGCTTCCCGAGCCCTGGTGCTCACTGCAACGACTTTCTGCGCCCCCTGTTCGCGTCAGTCTTTCTGCGGCAGGACGTGACCGAGATGACCGGCGCGGCCGTTGACATCCCATTCAACGACCGCTATTTGGGCACCAACCCGCGCAGCACGTTCCGCGCCAAGTTCTACTACCTGTCTGGTCTGCCACTTCCTCTCTACCCATTGGCCGCGCTGACCAAGTGCCGCCTGACCTGGACCAGCGACACGACGGATGACACGCTGGCAACAGCGTGGCTGCCGAAGTCGTGGACGACCATGCTGGCCGAGATCGTCGGCACTGGCGCAATCGGCGGGACGCACCCCACGTACGTCAGTGCACAGGCCAATAGCGGAACGGTGACGGCCATTGCAACCACCGGCACGGTGGGTGGATTGGCGGCTTCGGCAACTCAGCCGGTGTTGACGCTCAGCGCCTCGCACACGCTCGTGGACAACGATGTGATCCACGTCTCCAACATCAGCGGCACGGCAGGGAACACGTTCCGCAACGCTCGGATCCGCGTGAAGGTCGGGACCGGAAACAACATCCGCGCCGAGTCGGGGATGAACCTCACCAGCTACAGCGGCTATGCCACTGCGGATTGGGCCGAGGGCGGCAACGTGCTGGTGTCTGGTCACCAGCAGTGGGGCATGTCGCGGCGAGAAAAGCGCGGCTGGATCAACACCAGCAAGACGGTCTATGTAGCCACCACGACCGGCGCCAGCTTCCCGATGACCGTCGGGCAAGTCATCGTCACCTCGATGACGGCCGATTGCAGCCTGTTCGTCGTGAGTGCGGACGGCCAACCCATCAGCACGTCATCTCGCCTGCTTGTCGGATTGGTTGGCGTGGCGGAAAACACCGGCATGTCGTTCACCGACGCCACTCGGCGGACCATCGTTGCCATGGGTGACTACCCAGTCAAGCAGGCGGACGCTACGGCCGTGCTGGCCATCGGCGTCACGCTGCCCCAGGCCTGGACGCTCTACCGGCTCAAACGCGACGGCTCTCGCGGCAGCGCGGAGACCTTGACCAGCATCGACGCCAGCAACGGGCGCATCAACCTCACCCTGCGCACCGGCACCGTACAGCCGGCGTGCATGTGGGAGCTGGTGCGATAACGTACCATGGAGATAGAAATCATGAACACAAAGCAACTTGAAGTCGGCGCGTTCTACTGGGTGCTGATCACCTTCGACCCTGACAGCGAAGGCGCCGATGAATGGGTGAATGAGCCGATGCCGGCCAGGTACGCGGGTGATGGCCGCTGGACCTTCCTTGGCACCGAGGACGTGAGCGACTGGCCCGTCAGATGGGTCGGGCCGAAGATCGATAAGCCGTCCCTGGCCTGATTTCCAAGCCCCTGCCGGTGCACACCCAAGCCCGCCCCGCGCGGGCTTTCTTCTGCCAGCTCCGCGCCCCACGCCCCGGAACAACTCACCCCCAGTAGTTCCGCGCAACTGGGAACCATGGCCACA
>CAZUUO010000043.1:0-3737 GCA_964622665.1 uncultured Gammaproteobacteria bacterium
TTTTATCATGAGTATCAAAGAATATTACGCAATAATAATCTCATGGATTTTGGTGATTTATTGTTGTACGCATTTGAAATTGTAAAGAAAAGTGCAATTGCACGCGCCGCACTCCAAAAAGAGTACACCAATATATTTGTCGATGAATTTCAAGATACCAACATTGTGCAGTATGAGTTCATCAAGCAACTATATAGTACCGAAAATGAATTGACCGTTGTTGCTGATGATGATCAATCAATCTATAAATTTCGCGGTGCTAGTGTTTCAAATGTCATGCAATTTACCAAAGATTTTCCTGAATACGAGAAAGTAATTTTAACCCACAATTATCGCAGTGCGCAGGAAATTCTTGATGTTGCATACAAAGTAATCACCAATAATAATCCCGATCGCTTGGAAGTACAACTGGGCATTGATAAAAAATTGCAGTCACAAACGGGAGTTAAAGGAGAGGTGTGTCTAAAGACATATCAAAGTGGAGATGAAGAAGCGGCAGATATTGCACGCCAATGCCAAGCGTTAATAGGGAATGGAGTGTCTCCCGAAGAAATTGCGATTATTACGCGTTCAAATAGCGCTGCATTGCCCTATGTGCACGCCCTAGAACGGATTGGATTACCAGTCACCCTCAGTTCTCGCAGCGGCATGTTACGCGAAACGATTGTGCTCGATATTTTGGCAGGGCTGACATTTTTATTGCATCCGCATGACTCGGTTGCATTTCATCGATTACTTAAAATTCCCGAACTTGCGTTTCCACACAATGATTATATTGCAGTAGCTCGTAAAGCGCATGAAAAAGGGAATGCCTGGTTTGTGGCGTTTAAAGAGATTGCAGAAAGTGAATTGAGTGAGGAAGGAAAAATATGCCGCAATAGATTATTTACGCTGCTAGAAAATTTTGGCGCAACCGCTCGAAGACAAAAAGCTTCCTACACCATCGTTTCACTACTGGAAGAATTAGGAATAACTAAAAAAATTACCCAATCAGCAAGCCGTGAAGATGAAACGGTTGTCCGTGAGTTGGCGGTAATTAATACTTTTTTAGAATGGGTACGTGAATTTGAACAACGTGAAATTGAACACGATGCAAGTGCGTTGTTGAGTTTTGTAAAATTGATGTTAGATTCAGGGGAAGAGGGTGATCTCGATAGTTTTACCATTACAAAATCAGGAAGCATCCAAGTGATGACAGCCCACAAATCAAAAGGACTTGAGTTTGAGTATGTATTTGTAGTGAGTGTGGCAAGTGGTAGATTTCCAAACCAAAACAGAAAAGAAAAATTTGAAATTCCTTCAGCACTGATCAAAGAGATGGTAAACAGTAGTGATGAACATCTCTGTGAAGAACGCCGATTATTTTATGTGGCGTTAACCCGTGCAAAAAAAGGATTGTATGTTTCCTATGCAAAGCGCTATGGAGCAGGCAAACAAGAAAAAAAACCAAGTTTGTTTCTTGCGGAATTAGAATTACCCTTTGAAGATGTGTGTGACGTAGAGGTGGTTGTTGGAGAAGAAGTGTTGGTGGCTCCGTATGAATTCCCACAACAGGTAAAATTTTCTCATTCAAGTTTGCAAACATTTATCGGTTGTCCACTCAAGTATAAATACAAGTACTTGTTTAAAATTCCCACACGAGGAAACGCCTCAGCAAGCATGGGAAACTCAATTCATGCAACGTTAGAGCAATTTTATATTATCGCGCGTGAACGAAGTGCTGCGGTGCAAGGAAATTTGTTTGGGGAATATAGTGACAAAGTTGTAGTACCTTCGCTCGAGGAATTGTTAGGATTGTATGAAAAAAATTGGGAAGATGCGTGGTTTAAAAATCGTGCCGAACATGATCGGATGAAAAAAGCAGGCGAAGAGATGTTACGCGCCTATTACGCAAAACATGAAGGTAATTGGGTTTTACCAAGATTTCTTGAAAAATCCTTTGTACTAAAAGTAAACGAATTTACCATTAATGGAAAAATTGATCGTATCGATACCTTTGTTGATGGTGTTGCGGTGGTAGATTATAAAACCGGGAAACCAAAAACAGAAATAAAATCTGATCCCGATGCAAAACAACAATTAATGCTGTATCAGTGGGCGGGCGAAGAGGCTCTATCATTACCGGTTAAAAAACTGACGTATTATTATTTAGAAAATCAAAGTGAAGTGAGTTTTATTGGAGGTGAAAAAGAGTTAAATAATTTTAAAGAAAAAACAAAAGAAATAATGGAGACAATAAAAAATTCAGACTTTGAACCAACGCCAAGCCCATATATTTGTGCGTCATGTGACTACCGAGATTTCTGCGAATTTCGAGAGTTGTAATTTTAGGAGAATATGTTAGTATAATTTCGTTTCACATCAGTACAGGGAGGTGGAACAATGGACCGTGTTGGACATAACCGAAACATTCGGTATGCGCAGCTTCTGTTTGATGAGCACTTTGATAAAATACAGAATGGTGATTACGTCGGTGATGATGAGGTAAGAATATGCATCGATAAAATGCCAGAATTTGCATTGAGTGAAATACGAGTTTTTACAGAGCAGATACAGAAAAGTGGTTCACGAACAAAACAATTCTACTGCAAAGTTCAGTTGCGCCATGACGGACGAGAAAAACCAGTTTCTTTGGTAATAATTGGGAGTAAAAGCTACCAAGATAATAAAATTGAAGAATTACAAAGAAAAGTTGGGGATAATAGCAATCTATTGCTCAATTTCTCGAAAAGTCATGCGCGCAGGATAATTCGTGCAATCGCTGAAACATTTGGAAAAAATAGGAATAGTCGACAAAAAGGAGGAAGTGTAGTACTATAGTTCTGCTACAAACCCAGTAGGAGGGTATGTGCAAATAGACCGATGGCACCTTGTGGTGCATGTACTCAAGAAGTCAGACGATTTGGTAAAAGGAATCGTCCCTGACTTTGAGCGCAAACGAAAGTGCGCAACACAAGACGCACTCGTTGGAACGATCATTGATGAGTACAATCTCAAGATTTTGCTCAAACAGGTTGAAACAAAGCCGGTACTGTGCTTCACAATTCAAGTTGAGCGCGTACGGGTGAACGGTTATTTTGGGGGACAATTCGTCTTTATGTGGACAGGGGAGACGACTTCTCTTGCAGGAAAACTCAAAGACGCATTTTACCTAAATAATCTTCTCAAAAACGATCGAGAAACAAAAATCGTCGTTGAAGAGGATGTTTGGTACAGAGTAATTGAAGAATTGGTAAGAATTGCAACCGGTAATAAGAAAAAAGTTCAGGTGCGCATCGTCGCACATGACAATCAGTCAACGGTTGAGCGTTTACCGACGCTCCCAACAATGCCGCGATTTGCAGTCAACTAAGATAAACTACCCAAGGGTAGTTTTTTTAATAGGGAAGAAGTGAGTTCTCGTTTTTTATAAAGTACGCTATACTGTGCTTCTATGGATCGCATTCGACGACTACTTTCTAACTTTAAAACTCCACTTTCGCGTGCGGTAGATGCGGCGATGAGTATTGAAGAAATTCAAGAAATTTTAGAAAAAATTACCGGATTACAAAAAAATGATGTGCGCGCAGTAACGGTTACAAAAGGAGTTGTCACGATTCAAGTGGCATCACAAAGTATTGGCTTTAGTCTAAACCTCAAAAAAAGCTTAATTTTACAGGAGTGTGCAAAAAAATTCGGGCCTCAAAAGATATCCCGATTGCGCTTCTTGCCGATAACTAACAACTCAAGTACCATAA
>CAZUUO010000044.1:0-3724 GCA_964622665.1 uncultured Gammaproteobacteria bacterium
TTCCCGCTTACCATTATTATTTTATGAAACAACCTTCCTCAATTTGAACTTGAGACGTAGGAAACCAAACACCACCCTCCCAGTATACAGACTGAAATTCCACCGCTTTACCCGTGTTCCTGAGGATATGGCCCTCAAAAGTAGCAACCCCCATATTACGACTCCTTACCGAAAGTAGCCTCACACCAGTCACCACCTTCGGTTCCTTCTAGAACGAAAGGGACGGACAAGTTGAACGGCTCTATTTGGACCCGTTCCATTTGAGCCACAATTTCGTTAAACAATTTGCGCGCCTCTGGAGTGTCTTGGAATTGACCGTTGTAGCTATCATGAACAGTCATAAGGACCTGAACGATATCCCCATTTTCTTCGCATGCCCGATCAGCCTCTAGCAGTTTGTACTTAACTATGTCAGCGTTTGAGCCTTGAATGATCTTGGACGTTCCACGGTAGGCGAACCTACGTTCCTCAAGCCTGCATCTGCGACCAAGAAGTGTAAATACATAACCCCTATTTAGGAGTCGTGCCTTGGCATTGTCTTGGAATTTTTTAACACCGGGGAAAATATTGAACCATGCGTTCCATTTCGCAGTGGCCTCAGGCAGTGACCAACCCATGTGATCTGCGAAAGATTTCGTCTGCATGCCCGTAAAAATGCCCATATTCATCCGCTTGGCTGTCGGGTCCCTCTCAACCCCTAACAATTCGGCAACAGTTGAGTGGGCATCCACGAAAGGCTCAGCATTGTACCCGTTAATGAGGTTCGCATCTTGAGAGTAGTGGGCAAAAAGCCTAGGTTCACATTGGCTAAAATCGCGCTCCCAAAAAATGTATCCGGGGTCTGCGACAAAAAGGCGACGGAAGGGCTTAGCCACAGCTTTAATCCGTTTAGGGACTTGCTGCAAATTGGGGTCATTACAAGAGAATCGTCCTGAAATCGTTCCCTTGTCGTCTGATTTCAACTGATTCAACGTGGCATGTACTCGCCCCTTAAACATATGACGCTCAGATAAGGGGTTCACAAATGACGCAATCAAATTGGAGTGTTGCCGTATTTGAATGATTTTCTTGCCCACGTCGCTCTTTTTGAGCCATTTTTCTGTAAAAGAGGGGTTCCCTTTCTCGGTGGTGGGCCAGTCTTTAAGACCTGCGTCCTCCATTACTTTTCGTACCATGACCGGAGAGCGGGTATTAAATCCGGGGAAGAAGGACCCAAGCAAGGTTTCGATTTCGGCTTCTGTTGCCAAACGCAACTGGTCAATCCTGTTGGGGTCTACCGCTATCCCTTTCCGCTCCATCCGAAAAATTGTCCATATCAGGTCGCTTTCAAGCTCAGATATAGTGGTAAGTTCTTCTTCTTGTATTTGCCTCATTTGGTCTTTGTACAATTCGTACGTTGAAACACCGTCGCCTGTGGCATAGTCCACGACTAACGGATCATTGCCAGCAGTGCGCCAGAAATGCTGCATGACAGAACGTTCGGCAGGTCCCCCGAAAGCTAGCGACATCTGCTTGTAAAGATCATCCCCTTTTTTGGCCGTTACCCCGTGACGTTCTGCGCTACTCTCCAAACTGAACGACCTAGCGTATTCATTAAGCATCGCCTCGTGGTCCTGTGTACAGGCCATTCTGCGCCCCAAGTACACCCCAACATTGGCCGACATATGACAATCGAATTTAATGTGGTGGCCAATCACGCGCCCTGCGTTGGGGCGGACCCGATTCCGTTCGTCAAATGCCTTAGCTAGCTCCGTTTCCCACGGGTGCGGCGCGTATGCGTCAGTAGGCGACTGGAGGGGTCGACCCCCCATGATGTTTCCCCCGCCGCCATGTCTGATTGGCACGTACACCACGTCTTCGGGCCTTATGACCTCGCCTTCTGGTGCTCCAATCACGAACCCAATAGGTGCGTTAACTTTCCAGTCAAGTCCGGACGTCTCTGTGTCGTAACTGATGTCTTTTGCCTCTCGCACCATTCTCAGTGCTTTTTCGGCATTTTCAGCGATGTCCATTCTTAATCCTGTCTATTTTTCTTTGTTGGTTTTCTGCGTGGGTCACTGCTTCAATATGATCTGGATTGACACATAGAGAAAAACAACATTTATGATCACGATGATGTCCCGGAGGACAAGTTTTCTTACCAATTTCATCATGGGAGAACCTATGCGCTCTGATTGTTTTACCATTGTACCAAAAACTACCATACCACTTCTTGTTACCCTTGCCTCGCGACCTGCCTCCGGTCCAGAACCAGCACCCATTTGGCAAAATGTCCACATAAGACATGAACTTATCAATGTCCCTTTGGTCACACATGAACCACTACCAATAATTTAAAATCTTTGACAGAAAAAACATGCCAATTGAAACCTAGTGCAACTCTAGTGTGTGGGTGCACTAGATTAGGGTCGTCAAATTGCGCAAGAAGTGTTCTTTCGCTTATATCGAGGTCATACGTAGCATCAGGTCGTACTAAGGCCCTCTTACCCTTCAACTCACGTATGTCCCCTACATATTCCGCGTGATCGTCCATTCTGTCCCCCTGTGTTGCGGTTCCACGACCCTCCCCTTACAAAAGGTCGTGGAACCTATCCGACGATTAGAACTTGCCTTCGCCGGAGTCTTCGGTCCTGCCAGAAGAAGAACCGTCATTGGTGTCGGCCTCGTCAGCAATCTTGATGTTGGCCAGCGACCCCTTGTGCGTCATTGCAAGGTTGAACAATGACTCGTCCATCACAAAACCAGCAGGCTTAAACTGCCAGTTTTTGAACTGCTGGCCATCGCTCTGATCATCAACAGACGTCGCTTCGAAAAGCACCGCCTGCATCGGGCGACCGTTGGTCTGGTGGATGCTGATTTTGTCGTTCAGACCCTTCTTGGCCTTGCGGACCGAACTGCGCGCCAAAGAAATGACGGCTGGCCCAAGGTCGAGATGGTCCGGTAAGAACACCAGATAGTCATAAAACAGAGTAGCCGCAGGCGGCGAATCGCTGTCGTCCATGACCGAAGTACCCCAATTGGCAAGGCCACTCTCAGCTAAATCGAGAGACGCAATTTCCCACGTTTGAGGATTCTTGACGCCCTTGATTTTGACCGTCCACTTGCCGAGACGATCCCATGTTTTGGCGTCGTCAGCGCGGGCAAGAACACCTTGGCCGTCTTCGATAGGAGCCGACAGCAAGTATTTTTTGCGACGGTCCGCGATCACAAATTTGATCGAGGAACCAAGCGCCTCATCGAGGCCGGTGTGCCAAAACTCCCCGATTTTCGCGCTATCGAAGGTCTGAATCTCGGGGCTGATCCCTTGCAGAAGCTTGATTCGAGGTATGACAACATCTGAGCTGTCAAAATTGTCGGTGTTCGTGTAGCTCTTACCCTTGAGGTAGTCAGGGAGCTGGTCCCCCTCGGGTTTCGACGCTACTGCTACGTCTGTTTTCGCCATTGTAATCTCTCCATTTAGAGCATGATCGCTCTGGACAGTGGCGCGAACGCCACCTACCAGAAAGGTCACATCGCTGGGGGCGTAATTTCCATACCCCAACGTTCCTCAGGGTAATGATTGAGGCTGAGAATGGACAGATGGCCAATTTGGGCGACCATCAGTTCACCGCCGCTTTCGAGCACCTGAGCGGGGGAGTATTCCTCACTACTCCCCATGTTCTTGAGCCAGAAAAACCCCGGAGCTTTAGGGGTGTTCTTCTCCACCGTCTTTTCTTTTGTCGTC
>CAZUUO010000045.1:0-1805 GCA_964622665.1 uncultured Gammaproteobacteria bacterium
CATCCCACCATGGCTGAAAAGTGGCTGACCCTTTAAAATTGATTCGCGCATCTTTGGAGTGACCACCAGCGCTTGAGTGTTTAAGTCTCGTGTTTCGTTCCCACCGGGGTTGTGTCTGTCCTTGGGCTGTTTAATCACGTGAGGCACTAATTTCGCATCGGGGTCGTGCTGACGAGCCAACTTTAGTAAGGATTTGGGGAGAATCTCGTCATAATACTTACGCATCCCCTCGCCACCAACTTTGAGGTCCATACCTGAAAGCTTATGAACTTGCGTCTGAGGCGTAAGTTCAGTATTAAACAATTTTTCTGCTAATTCTTTCCCGATATAACTTCTTACGTGTTCTTTATCGGCATTATCATTAAAATAAACAGGCTTACCCGCAGGATTTCTTACCTCAAAAACCCCATTTCTAGGGTCGTACACAACCTCTCCGACATGATTCTCAATGCCAAAACGGCTAACGTGTTCTTGGCCTGGTGTCCACGAAATTTTGTCATGTTTGCCTTTAGCTGCTTCATATAAAACGTGCTTAAGGCCAAGATCGGTCCAATGCTGTGTGTTGCCAACAAAAGGCCCCATAGGAGGCTCTTCAATAGTGTCTCCGGGCCTTCTGCTGACCGATCGATAATCGTCGCTACGACCCTCTTTTTCAAAAATGGAATTTAGATGCTTGTAAGCGGCTTCATCGTCTGGGAAATGGCCTACAACTTCATTGTCACCTTTATATAATGTTACTGGGTTTTTGGGGTCGTAAAACCCCTTACTGCGACCTTCTTGGCCCCAGTCAGACTGTAGTTCTTCAAGATGAAGAATCTTTTCATGCGGCATAGAATTTAGTGCTTTTTTAGCTCTAACTTCTTCCAACGCGGCCTGTTCGTAATTTTTTCCAGCTTTTTCTTTTCTGTCCAATGCTGCGCTAATTACACTAGGCTCTTCACGGTTTACTATGACGTGATGAGCATGGGCCTCTTTAAAAATGTTATGCGCGGCTATTCTCCCCCGCGTAGCATCATTATGTTTTTTCTTGGCTTCTTCGTATTCCGGGCTTTCAATAGGGTGTCTGAAATTCTGCATCCGGACATGGGCCAAAACATTAGGAGTATCCGCCCAATGACTAGACTGGTAGTCCCCAAACGGCACTTTTTTGACCATCCTAGTTCCACCGTCAGGCGTGTTGGTCATTTGCATCTTCAAAGAAGGGTCATTAGGATCAGCATTGCTAGGCAAATGGAGAAGATGTTCCCTATAATCATCCCCTCCGTGTAAAGAATAGTCTGAATACCTAGTAGTGTCCTCTCCGTCGCCGTCTTTGTCCCACGCGTATTTTGTTACTTTTATTTTTGGCTTCTTGTCGCCAAAATGTCGCGCCAGTTCTTCCTTGCTTATGGAATGCCCAAAAGGTCGGCCTGCGTGAAGAAGCTCAGCAGGTTTCACACCGCTTTTAGCCATCATGGCAAGCATTTGATCCACATTACCGCGTTGTTGCGGCAAATTTTTGGCGACTTCCTCAGCCTTAGAAAAAAAGCCACTTTTGTCAAGAGTACGACCACCATCAGCTCTCTTGAGAGAGTTTTTAGCAACCCGTAGCGCTATGCGCGCTGTTTTTACTGGATCGACGGGTTTCACTTGTCTTTCTTCTTCTTAGCTTCCATCTTGGCCTTGGTTTCGGCCAAATGTTCGTTATGTTGAATCTCACGAGCCTGCAGGATTTGGTCATGAACCATACCTGCTACCATTTGTTCGTTTTGATGATCGTATTGCTCACTGTCCTTCATTTTCTGAATGTCGAAACGCATCTGCTC
>CAZUUO010000045.1:1815-2577 GCA_964622665.1 uncultured Gammaproteobacteria bacterium
ATTTCAGCGCGCTCCATTTGGAAGTCTATTTGCTTCGCTTTTGTGAGTGCATTCATTATTTTAACTTGGTCGTCGATTCCACTGCCCTTATCAGGTTCACCACCTGCCAACCCAGTCTTTTGTGCTGCAACCATCTTGGCCTGTGCACCAAGCACTGCGGCATCAGCCTTCTTGCCATCGTTCTTAAGGTCTTCCATACCCTTGATGATTTCAGGAGAAGGCTGGTTACGATCAGCAGGTGATTTAAAGAATTGTTCGGGGGAACCCCACCCAATGGCACGAACAGCTGCTGTGTCGACCTTGATAGGATCAAACAAGTCAGGGTTGGTGCTCTGCAGCTGCTTAAGTGCCATTACCTTGACAATACGCTGCGAATGACTTGAAGTATTCGGGTCGGCCTGCGGGACGAGGTTGTAATTCTCAAGAGCCGCTAAAAGTTTTTCAACAGTCCAACGGGAAGCCATGCGCTTATTATTACGCCACAGGCTTTCAGGGTGTTCTCGGAAGCACTCTTTCAATAGTTGAAATTCACGGGCTTGCGCCGCATGCATCCGCTTATGCACTGAGTTCACGACTTTGGTGGCCTGCTCAATCAGTGCAAGAGTTGTTCCAACTGGAAGGTCCCTTTTACCCTCCCCAACTGCTTGTTCGCTGGTCCCTCCTACGCGCATGCCCGTCTGAGCAATGTTATCTGCGAGTTGCATCAAAGCGTTTGACGGTTCTTTGTAAGGGAGAGGGAGTACGGCATCTTTGATAGAAGCG
>CAZUUO010000045.1:2587-3406 GCA_964622665.1 uncultured Gammaproteobacteria bacterium
TTAGTCTCGACTGGAATTCCACTGCCCGGAGCCACGCGCAGATTAGAAGTGTTTTGTCTAGTGGCCGCTTTCGCAATCAAGAACCCCGGAAAGTTAGCAAACATTCCCGCGTCAAGCAATTCGCGCCAAGCAGCAGTGACGGCGTTTGTGGTGTTACCAAGGATATGCAGAAGGCCAATACCGTAAAACCCCAGACCGGGGACATAAACGTACTGGACGAAATACTCCCTTGCTTCCGGGAGTTCTGCAGTATCTTCATTGTAGTTGCGTACAATCGAAAGGATCGTGCGTGAAGAAACGTCAATGGTAACACGATAAGGGATTGGTAAACCGCTTACTTCACCCTTATATTTGTGCTCAAAGCCGGGAATGTCAAGCTCGCAATAAACTTCATATATTTCTCGCGGACGATCTTCCTGACGAACAGAGCTTGTAGATATGCCTTGCTGTTCGCTTTTTGCCAGTTGCACTGCGTCTTTTTGCGGGTCACTGGGCGTCACAAGGTCAACGTCCGTGTAGATGCCAAGAATTTGAAGGCGACGGATAGTGGACGGCTTCAAATAAACGCGGTGCGTGACACGAAGAGCAGTGCTGAGGTCAGTCGCAGACTGGTTCACAATAAGGTCATCAGCGTCAACTGAATCACTTACTGGGCGATTACGTAAGGGGCAAAAATAAACCTTTTTAAAGGCTGTGCCCCCGAAACCAAACATAAGAAGCATCCGGTCTGTATCCGGATAGTATTCTCTTGCCGTAGTTGTCAGATAATTGTTCATGTCCTTTTCAAGGACGTCCGCCAATTCGTCACTTTCGATCAGT
>CAZUUO010000046.1:0-3382 GCA_964622665.1 uncultured Gammaproteobacteria bacterium
TATATGAATCCAAATTTATTTGATACGCATGCGCACGTGCATTTTAATGCCTATGCGCAGGATTTTGCTGCGGTGATTGATGATGCATTGACGAGTGGTGTGTGGATGGTGACTGTTGGGACACAAAAGGATACGAGTGCGCGCGGTGCTGAAGTTGCATCGCAATATCCAGAGGGCGTGTATGCGAGTATTGGGTTACATCCTAACCATTTATTTCCCGTAATGATTGATGAGGATGAACATCCGTTTATGACGCGTGAGGAGGATTTTGATCGCGCATATTACGAAAAATTATGTGATAATCCAAAAGTTGTTGCGATTGGGGAATGTGGCTTAGATTATTATAGAATTCCTGAACATCTGAATGTTGCGACCGTAAAAGCAAAACAGGAGAACGTATTTCGAGCACATTTGGATTTAGCACACGATAAAAATTTACCCGTGATTTGTCATATTCGAGATGCACATGACGAAACGATTGCATTGTTGCGGGAATATGTAACAGCGGGAAAATTACCACGTCGCGGAATTATTCATTGTTACACGAGTAATGCGGAACACGCGCGACAATACACTGACATGGGATTTTATGTTTCGTTTGCTGGTGTGATTACGTTTGATCCCAAGAAAAATTCGCCTGAGGGACAATTGGCGTTGTGGGAAGCGGTAAAGACCGTACCTATAGAAAAATTATTGATTGAAACTGATGCACCGTATTTAACCCCTAACCCTCATCGAGGGGAGCGCAATGCGCCAGCGTATGTAGCGTATGTATCTGAAAAAGTCGCACAACTGCGGGGCATGAGTGTTGCAGAGGTATCACGAGTGACGGTTGAAAACGCACGAAGATTATTTAATGTATAACGTATGAATTATAATGAAGAATCAATTAAGCTTCACGAAAAGAATCGCGGAAAATGGGAAAGTGGTAGTTTGGTTGCGATAGAAAATAAGGATGATTTATCGTTGGCGTATACTCCGGGTGTTGCGGCGGTGTGTAAAGAAATTCAAGCAAATCCTGAACGTGCATATCAATTGACGATGAAAGCGCGCACGGTGGCGGTGGTTACAGATGGAACTGCAATTTTGGGATTGGGAGATATTGGATCGCTTGCTGGTTTGCCGGTTATGGAAGGAAAATGTGTGTTGTATAAGAAGTTTGCCAATGTTGATGCGATTCCGTTGTGTTTAGAAAAGGGAAGTGTTGATGAAATTGTTGAAACGATTGTTCGTGTTGCACCAACATTCGGTGCTATTCAATTGGAGGATTTTGCAGCGCCTCATTGTTTTGAAGTGACTGAAAAGTTGGAACAACGATTATCAATTCCAGTCATGCAAGATGACCAATATGGTACGGCAACCGTTGCGTTGGCGGGATTGTTGAATGCCTTGAAGTTGGTGGGAAAAAATATTTCGGAAATTTCAGTGGTTATTTCAGGTGCAGGAGCTGCTGGTTTATCAATAGCCAATGTATTACTTGATGCGGGAGTTACTAAATTGCAGGTATTAGATTCTAAGGGTACTCTTACTGCTCAATCGAATAATGCGTATAAGGTTGCACTTGCTGCACGAATTAATCCCAACAATCTAGCACAAAATTTACATGAGGCACTTGTTGGTGCTGATGTATTTATTGGTGTTTCGCAAGGTGGAATTATGACGCGAGAAGATGTTGCTGTGATGAATGAAAAAGCGATTGTGTTTGCACTTGCTAATCCAACCCCCGAAATTATGCCTGACGAGGCGCGTGCGGGTGGTGCGTATATTATTGCAACGGGTCGCAGTGATTTTCCTAATCAAATTAATAATGTTCTTGCGTATCCGGGGTTATTCCGTGGAATTTTAGATGCACGATTACCAAAATTTACTCGTGACATGTACATTCGTTCCGCACATGCGTTAGCGGATTTGGTTGCAGAACCAACTGTTGAAAGAATTTTGCCGAGTGTTTTTGATGAGGGAGTTAGTGATGTTGTAGCACATGCTGTAAAACAAAAATAATATGTTTGATATATTTAAAGAGTTGTGGCATTTTTTTCGCATGAGAAAGAAGTGGTGGTTATTGCCCATTGTTGTGATATTAATTCTTGTTGCGGTGTTTGTCGTTGTTGGCTATTCACCGGTGATTGCTCCATTCATCTATACCCTGTTTTAAGTTGAAGGTTTTTGTTGTTATTTTTCCCCGCTGGTATGGCGGGGATTTTTATGTGCGCGTGATGGTGTGGTATACTAGTATTATTATGATGTGTGCTGATACGCGAACCCAACTATCACAACTTTCTCACTTACAAAAAGACTACCGTGCACTGGTTGCTGCGCTTAAATCACAATCTATTTCATTGGAGGATTTTCATGAGAAGCAGATGGAATTACATAAGCATATTTTGTTTTTTCAATCTTTTTTTGAACGACATAAACGTGAGCAATTGCAGTTGAGTGCGATGTGGCGAGATAAATTAATGGTACGAAGTGTTAGCGAATTTCGTGAGGGATATGCTGTGGTGCAAGGTTGGGATAATAAGTATTGGCACATCGATACTCAGGGGAATTATTTGTATACGCAGAAATATGATGAGGTACGCGGTTTCTCTTGTGGGGTTGCGCCGGTAATGGATGGTGTGTGGGGATGGCATCATATACGGCCCAATGGTACGGAGCTTGTTAGTGGTAAGCGGTATGAATCCGTGGGGGATTTTTTTGAAGGGTATGCGTGGGTGAAAGAGAATGGGCGTTTTCATTTTATTGCGACCGATGGAACACGAGTTGATGATGAAGGGTATGAGGATGTGAATGATTGTGAAAATGGTGCGTATCATGGTAAAAAGGGTGACACGTGGTTTACCGTGAAAGTTGGTGAAGAGAAAGACCCTTTTTGTATATCCTTGTTCCCAAAAAATGTTACAGATGAAGATACCAAAAAAAATTATTTTGTGGGGTTTGATGGTAAACGGATCAATGATGAAGAGTATGATTTTGCGACTGATTTTTATGAGGGTGTGGCAGTTGTTCAACGACAGGGAGTATATCGTATTATTGGGATAGATGGTAAACCAATTAATGATGAAGAGTATTCATACGTACGTAGGGTGAATTGTGGTTTCTTTTTTGTGACAAATAATGGAAATAGAGATAAATATATTATTTCTTCTGATGGTAAGAGACTCACAAACATGACGTATAGTAATTTTATAAATGTAGATTCTTCGGCAACTTTTTTATTGCAGAAACTCGATGGTGAAAATGTTACCGTTGATATAAATGGAAAAGTTGTTGATTTTTGGGAAATAAATTGATGGTGTTTATAGAAGATAGAGTATACACAGCAATGAGTTGGTGAAAATTTGGTATACTGTTTGTATATGTTGTGGCTACGTGAGTTTTG
>CAZUUO010000047.1:0-3191 GCA_964622665.1 uncultured Gammaproteobacteria bacterium
AGCTCATTGCTGACACACTTCATACGAAGGATGTGCGAAGCATGATCAAATACACAGTGAAACACCCTGAGTGCACACGCACCAAAGATGCTGTCATCCAACACTTTGGTGACAATGTTGCACTCACCATTACGGGATACAAAAAACTCGAACACATCGCGAAAGAAATGTACGAGTATTATGTACAACACAACATTCCCCCACGGGAACAGATCGAACAACTAACATCTCTCATTCAACAATTCACCCGACACAACAATAAGTTGATGGAAGGAGAAATCAGAAAGTCTGCATAACAATAACTCTGCCACGCGCGGAGTTTTTTAATTGACAAAAACTCTGACTCTGCTAGGCTAACAGTAATTCTCTCTACGAAGGAGAAGTCTCATGTTCATTGAAAAAGAAAATGAAATTACAAAACTACGCATTCTATGTGGAGTTGATTCGCTTGAAAAAGAAGCAGCAAAGACAATAACCATTGGTGAAATTATCAAAACAAAAAATAACATCTACGCACGCTTTGGTCTCATGAAAACATTGGGCTTCGCGATCATTTACATGACATTGCTCGTGACATCCGTCACACTCAGGGGTGCCGATTCAATGCTCATCACTCTGATGGGCATACTCTGTTATAGTGTAGTGACCGTGTATCTACTGCAACAAATGAAAAAAGAACTCGCCGTCATAAAAATGCAAGATGACGATGAATATCGCGAAGCAATTAAAAAACAAATTTCCCGATATATCGCCTCCACCCAGCACCAAGACATTAGCTATCCCGCAGATTTTGTAAAACCCGACATGGAACATCCTTGTTATGAAATGTATGTAACCGTACAAGAAACAAAAAACTTTCTGCAAATAGATTTCAGTGTTCGTCTTATGGAACGCATGAATTGGACAAGCTTAGTTAACGGAGATGAAGATGAAAAAACAAGATTGTTTGAAAGTAGTGTTACCTTATACCTTACCCTCAAAGAGCTCCTCAGACAATGGTGGAATATTGCACGATTATTGAATGATGACATACATATTTACAACCAATCAAGCATCACCAAAGATATAGCAGCACACAAAAAAATGGCTGACGATCTTGCACGAACCGTAGGTAGTCAACTCAAACTAGACAAGCTAGACGCAAAAAAAATATAACGCACTCTACGGAATGCGTTTTTTTATTTGTGGCATCAAAACGACTCCCGAAATAGCAATCCACATATACACCTGTCCCACATAGCGAAAACGAGCATAACTACCAACACCTCCCACTAATGCGTAATAAGCAACCAACACTAAACAAAATAATCCAATTAAACGAGTTTCTTTTTTATAGATGAGTACGATCACGCCAAGGAACGAAGAAAGGCTAACTAACCCATACAAAATTTTGGGAAAGATGTAATACCAATTTTGTGAAAATACAAATGATGTAATCCCTGTGAAATGAGTTTGTTCAATGAAAACACTTGGGATACTCTCTTGTCTTCCGACATACGTCACATACATGGTATACCATCCATCCCCCACAAAATAGGCAATGGCTGATTTTGCACCAATTGCAAAAAACGGCAATGGATCTTTCACAAAATGAGAAATAACCAAACGAGTAACCACACTTCCCTGTTCACCCAATCGATCATACTGAGCGCCTAATTCAGGAAATGCCACTTCAGCCGGTTTATTAAAACGATATTGCGCATATTCCTGAAGATATTTTCCGACACTGCCGCGCGTTGCAAATCCTGGCGCTACAGAATATTCACCAAATACTTTATAATTACGATAACTCCACGGAAATGCAACAACGACACTCATTATAAACACAACGAGTGCATGCAGTACTGCCTTTTTACGCAAACTAAACTTAGTAATCAACACCACAAACGGAAAAATACTCAGGAGTGGTAATGTTGCTGGTCGAATACCGGTTGTTACTAACAACCACAGAGCACTCCACACGAGCGATGAAAGCTTACTCGTTTTGCAGTACGAATAAAAACGAGTCACTGCAAAGAACATGACAAAAAGATGAAAAAATTCGGTGAGTAATTGTTGGGGCCAAAATAACATCCCCGGCTCAAATGCAACAAACAGTGCAGCAACATATGCACTCTTTTCTCCCACTTCTTTTTTTACAAAATCAAACACCCACACAATCAACAATAACGATAACACTTGTTGCAAAATAATCATGGGAGTAAAAAATCCCCACGGAATACCCATGACAATCAACAATAACGGATATAATGGTGAGCGATAACCATTAGGAAAATATGGAGGTTCTGTAGCAAGCGAATATGCATCATGATGAATCATGTTTTGTGCAATGGTCACATATTCAACGGCATCACCTTGTACCGTATCATACCAACCCTGTGGCCCATGTAACGAATACAACGATAATCCCATAATCAGACGGATTATCAATGAAACCAAAACAATCCCCCACACCAAATTCGGAGTACGGCGAACAATGGAAGTTAGCATTGCAAACCATTTACGCGGTGAAAAAGCCGTACGTAAATGATAGATTGAAAACCGTAAATGATACAAAAACGGCAACGTACCACGACGAGCTCGCAGTGCATGATACAAAACCCGTACAAAAATCCACCCAGCGAGTGCAAAATTTTTCCAAAATCCTCTCCAAAATTCAAAAAAAGGCTTTCGAGAAACATCAGCTATAAATTTTTCTCTTGCAAGTCCCAAATAATACGAATCTTTTTTGTAACACGCTGCCAGATCAGGCCAATATGAAAATAAAATGCCCCGCAACTTACGTTTATGTATCGTATCAGGATACACAAATGATTCATGGACGCGAGAACCTACTTTCCAAACCACACCGCCCTTTTTATTAATAAGCCGTGCGACGTAATCAGGTAAAAAATAAGCATGCAAAATTTCTTTCCCATCAACCAACGGATGACGATCAAACATCCCCACCTCGTGAATATCATTTCGTGTTACACAATCGATAATTTCTTTTTGTAAGGTCAGATCACAATATTCATCCGAATCAATATAAAAAACCCAATCATGATGTGCTGCAGCAAAAGACTTGATGCGCAATTCAGTAAAATTTGAAATGGGTACATTCTGTTCATTCGTTTCATATTGAGGAAACACGCGCGCACCAAACTCTGCCGCAATAGCAAGCGTATCATCGGTACTATTCCCATCAAAAA
>CAZUUO010000048.1:0-3101 GCA_964622665.1 uncultured Gammaproteobacteria bacterium
TGTGATATGTCATTACTTTCAAAACGTTCAAACGAAAATACCGCTACTAAAAATGACTCGGCAACGCGCGGTGATGTGTTGGATCTATTACTTTCTCGTGCAGCTGATGAAACTCCCTTTTTTGCACAACAAGAAGTTGTACACTATGAAGGACAGCTGGCTATCGATATGATTGAAACAAACAGTGACTTAGTTATTGTTTCAACTATTGCGGGAGCGGATATTTCAACACTTTCTATCAATATTGCTGGAGATGTACTTACTATTCGAGGACGTCGTGATACTCCGATAGCAGCAAAACAACATGAATATTTGTATAAGGAGTGTTATTGGGGATGGTTTTCGCGCACGATTGTTTTGCCGTTTGATGTGAAAATGGATGAAACTAGCGCTTCATTTCAACAGGGGGTACTTACTATCACGCTTCCTAAAAGTAATAAAATAACTGAAGTTCCTATCCAAGTTGTAGAAGAATAATATTATATGGTGCATGAATTCGTAATTGATAGAATTGAAGGGGGAAAGGCGGTACTGCTTGGTGAACAAATTGCGGTTGAGTTTTCTATGCCCTTGGCGGTGTTACCACACGGTGTTCATGAGGGACAGATTTTAGCTATCTCTATTGATGAGATGGAAGATTACGAAGAAATGAAACAACAGCGTTCTCGTGAACTTATGAATGAATTGATGCGTGGTGAGGAAAATCAAGATTAATTTTTTACATGACGTTTTTACATACCAACAATCGGGGAGTTCATGCGGTGGTCCTTTCAGGGATTTTTTTGGTATTGGGAGTTTTAGTGTATAGCGGTGCTTATTTTTTTGATGCTCAAAAAGGTGATACTATAATTTCTGGTGTTTCGATTGCGGGTGTTTCGGTGCAAGGGTTAACCAAAGAGGAAGCTTACGCTAAAATTACGGAGTATATTACGTTGTATGAAAACAAAGGGGTAGAGTTTACCGCACTTAATCATTCTTATTTTTTAAACGCACAACCTTTAGAAAGTCAGACCGATGCGACACCTTTGTATGATTTTGATCCTGATAAGGCGGTTGACACGGCGTATGCACAAGGACGTGGTGGCAGTTTATTTTCACGAGTGATTGTTCAATTACAAACACGAGTGAATTCGGTTGATTTTGATTTGCCCTTGGATTTGCAAATTGAAAAAATGCATAACGCGTTGTCTCGAGAATTTGGTCCTTTGGTTAGTGCACCACAAGAAACAAAACTAGAAGCGCGCGATGGAATGACCGGCTCTCTTGAAGTAACGGTTATCCCGGGTAATGCTGGGCAGGAATTGATGATTGATGCTGCGATTTTGGCAGCAAAAAATAATTTATCACGGTTGTCGCATGGTCCGATTGCTATTGGTACTGCCTATAAAGAACCTAAAATTTCTGCAGAAGAAGCGAAGTCTAAAATTTCGTTATTTGAGCGCGCGGTAAGTACTCCTGAAATTAATCTTACGTATGCTTCAAGCACCTTCCATATTTCGAATCGAGAATATGCTCAGTGGATTTCACTTGAGAAAAGTAAAAATGATATTGCGTTAGTATTACATCCATCTGAGGTTCAGAAGTCTTTGGAAACTATTGCACCAAACATCGAGAAGGAACCAAAAACTGCACGATTTGAAATTGATAATGGAAAAATAAAGGCATTTGCTCCTGATGAAAAAGGTGTTGCTATTGATTATCCTGCATTTCTTGAAACACTAACAGCTGCGTGGCGTCTTACTGATGATGTACAACCCTTAACTACGTTAGCCATTCCTACGAAATTTTTAGAACCACCTATTTCTGATAATGATGTTTCAAAAATGGGAGTGAAGGAATTGATTGCGGTTGGTAGAACTAATTTTAAAGGATCGCCTGCGAATCGTCGTCATAATATCACCTTGGGTATTCAAAAATTAAATGGTTCGTTAGTTGCGCCGGGAGCGGAATTTTCTACGATTGGTACCTTGGGAGAAATTGATGGTACCAATGGTTTTAAAGAGGAGTTAGTAATTAAAGGAAATGAAACAAAACCTGAATTTGGGGGAGGTTTGTGTCAGGTTTCTACTACCTTATTTCGATCAGTTTTGAATGCGGGTTTGCCGGTAACAGCGCGTCGTAACCATTCATATCGTGTCTCATACTACGAACCACCGGTTGGTAAAGATGCGACTATTTATTATCCATCACCCGATTTTAAATGGGTTAATGATACCGCACATCATATTCTGGTGTTGGGAAGAGTTGAGGGTGATGATGCCGTATTTGAATTGTGGGGCACGAAGGATGCCCGAACTCAAGTACAAACTGATCCCAAAGTTTTTAACATTATTCCGCCACCACCCAAAAAAGAAATTCCTACGACTACCTTACCCGTTGGTAAGATTAAATGTACTGAAAAACCTCACGCAGGAGCAACTGCTGTATTCAATTACACCATTACGTATCCCAATGGTGAAGTAAAAGAACAAGAGTTTAAATCAATTTATAGACCATGGGGGGAAGTTTGTTTGGTGGGAGTTGATCAAGCGACTCTTGATGCAGCAGCTACAACGTCTGGTGAAGTGTTGACACCATAGTTAGTTTTTTTGCTATAAAATCTACAATAAACTTAAAAATGGCATTTTTATGTCATTTTTTTGTTATACAAATGTTGATTAATTTACTTGACAAAAATGCGAATAAGGCCGTATTCTATAGGGTACATTACAATGTACGGTTCGTGAGAAGTGATGTTGCGCTCACGACAAGCATGGAGATTATACGCTTGATTTTTTTGGGCTCCGGCTCGGGATTCTCATATTATATTCTTCTTGAGCGCAACTTTTCTTCTTAGGAAAAATAAAAAACCACTGCTATGCGGTGGTTTTATTTTGTGAGAAATTTTTTTAATTCTTCTATTCTTTCTTTTGCAAAAGGGAGATTCCCAATACTGGTCACATGAAATTTTTTGTGCTGGTATTCTTCAGCTTTTCTGATAAAGGGAATTCGGAGTTGTGTGTCTCGAATGTGCTCAGTGATTCCATTATGGTAAACTTTGAGTTTGTAGATTGGTGAAACAGATACCAATCCGTAATGTCCACTTGGTTGTATCCAAGCGA
>CAZUUO010000049.1:0-2986 GCA_964622665.1 uncultured Gammaproteobacteria bacterium
GTAACATGGGTAGTGGAATGATAAAAAATTTAAGAGATGAAACTGCAATTTTCTTGCGCAGTACCGCATAGATAGTCAGCACCCGTACAATTCCCCACTCAGATAACACTAATAAAAATGTATTATGAATTAATTGCACCGCGTACCCTTGCTTCACCTGCATATACTCCCGTACATACCGCGCATAATTTCCAACTCCCGTTCCTTCCCATGCAAATGTTTTATACATTGTTGCCCATTGTTTGAATTGTTCAATTCGCTCTGCACCACTCTCCTCAAAAAAATAATCTTTGTATCGTATCAGCAATACCACCGCCACTATTACTGCAATCCACCATGATCCTCCTGCCAATATCCAAGACAACGCTGTGGTACGTGACATACTCAAAATAATACCCATGATTGCCACCCATCGAAAAATGTTTTTTCTTACAATCCTCACCTCAGTTTGTGCAAACAACCACAACAGCAACGCGTATGCACCAAAATTATTGGGGTGTTCTAAAAATCCATAGGCACGCAATATGCGTATACTATTAAACTGTAATACCGCAACTCCAGGGTCTGCCACATTTTTTCCCGCCATTCCTAAGAATGTTGAAGAAAATACCGAGCCCACCATCACTTGCCACAACCCAAGAAGTATCAATAAAACAAGCCCGCCACAATATACTTCCCGAACATACTTTCCTATTTTTTCATTTTTTAATAAAAATGCCCACATTGAAAGCGCCAGCACATCACTCACTATCGCGATTTTTGTGTCACTCCACGGAAATAGTATCGAAACAAGCACTAAACCTCCTACAGTCAGTGAGACGCCATGTTTTTTTAACACATAGGGGAATTCTTTTTTATGCTCCCATAAAAAAATCCCCCCGATTAGCAATAAAAGCACCGTCCCCACATACACTTGCCCTTTTTCAAACGAAGAAACGCTCCCCCCAAGAGTCACTTCACTCATTATGTATACCGATTGTAGTAACGCTGCTATTGCCGCGCTATATGCGAGATATCGTTGCTGTATTTCTGACATAAGGCACTAAATTTTTTAATCAATACTTCTCGCTTATCATCCGTATGTGCTTTAAACATGGTGCGGGTAATTTTTACCCCTACCGAATCATGGGTTAACTCGCTTGGCAAATACCATTGTTGCAATCGATATGCTATATACTCTATCAACCCATTATCTGCCCACAATCGTGTTATTGCGTGTAGCAATGTGTGTCTCGATCCATATTCCATTTCCTGTTGTACAATCGGCACCTGCAATGACCAGGGGAGTAATTTTTTTTTCATTACTGACAGTACATTCTCCCACGTTGCAACATTCCCCACACAGTACAAATTACTTGTCCAATACACAAAATACACATCCGCCATCGATATCATTACCTTACTCACATCTTCATCTTCATCAATAAAAAATGAAGCACAAATCGGCATATATGTTGTTTCTTTGGGGCGTAACTGTAACAACTTAAGTGGTAACACAAATAACAACCGCGCAATATATAATCGATTTTTTTTACATACAATTACCACATCCACATCACTTGTTTTTTTGCTCGCATCAAATGTCCATGAATTTGCCAATGCAATCCCTTTTATAAATGGATTGTACTTGGCAAGTCGTACTGCAAAATCGAATCTTTTCTTAACCTCTTCTCGAGAAACACACGACGCAGCATTCTCACTTTCTACTAAACAATATTCTCCTCGTTCCACCTGTAGTATATTTTTTTCTCTCTCTAACCATTTTTTTACATCATGCAGCGACATAGCATGCATACGTGATAGCTGTGCCATTGTCACACCTCGGCGCATGAGGCTAAAAAAAATAAGGGTGTTCAATAAAGAGTTCATACTATTGACGCGTATAGAGTGGTGAAATTACTACCGATCTCTTTTTTTCCTTTTCTTCTACCACACCATCTTTTACCACAACCATATCCTGCCGAATGACCACAACTTGGGATGTGGCAATTAAAAAGCACGAGCGAGAAAATGCTCGTGCTACTTCAAGTTGAGAAATTGAAAAACTGTCGGTTTGCAGAATGATATCTTTCACTTTTCCGAGATGCTTTCCTCCTTCTGACACAACCGGCAAATGGAGGATTTTTTTTGCCGTGATTTGCATATTAGGAATGTTTCTTCATTACAAAATATTGTTGCGCTGCGTAAATTATCGTTGAAAAAAACCAATATAAGGTAAGACCCGACGCTAATTTTGCACCAATAAATACCGTGACAATGGGTAACATGTATTTTAATTGGGTATTCATCATCGCACTCACACTTTCATCTTGTGCTCCATCTACTTTTGGTTTTGGTTGTTTGGTTGTTAATTGTGTTCCCTGCCAAAATTGTGCAAGACCAGCTGCGATTGCTAAATAAATACTTGGCTGATTTAAATTTAAAAATCCAAATGCCATAGTATTTAATGAGCCTGGATTTGGCACAAAAGAATACAACAAATCCAAATGTTCGCTGCGTAATCCCGCGCCTAATACCCAATACAATGCAATAAACACTGGGATTTGGAGAAGCAAAGGTACACAAGAACCGGCAGGATTCATGTTATGTTCTTTGTATAACGCCATTAATGCCGTTGCTTGACCTTGTTTATCATCTTTATATTGCAACTTTACCTCTTCAATTTTTGGTTGTAACTCTTGCAATTGTTTTTGTGCAACAATTGCTTTTTTACTTACCGGATACAAAGCAAGTCGCATGATCACGGTAATACCAATAATAGCAACTCCCAAATCGTGACCAGGGATAATTTGGTATAATCCCACCAATATATTAAAGAGTGGCTGGTATAAAATTGTTTGAAAAATTCCTGACATGTGAAAAAATTACGTATGTAGTCAGTATAGCAAACCCCCCTTTTTTCTCAAGGAATAACACTAACGATCATCACATACAATCAAAAAGCCCCTATTACAGGGCTTTTATGATTATACTGATTCTTGTGTGT
>CAZUUO010000050.1:0-2885 GCA_964622665.1 uncultured Gammaproteobacteria bacterium
ACTACCAAAAAATTTAAAACTTGTCACTATTTAAGGTATTGAAACTTATTTTTATTATGTTCTTCGAGTGATTTTGCATATTTTACTTCCCCTTCTTTGGTGGTTAAAAAATACACATAGGGATTTGATTCAGGGTGTAATGCTGCCTTTAAACTTTCAAGTCCTGGATTTGAAATAGGTCCAAGAGGAAGCCCACGATACAAATAGGTATTAAACGGAGAATCATAGCGGGTATCCTTAATAGTCACCGCAGGATTATTTTTTCTCGTGACGTAATTAACCGAGGAATCAACTTGCAATGCCATACCAATTTTCAAGCGACTCCATAAAATATCAGATACCAAAGCTCTATCTCGCTTACCATGCACTTCAATTTCTATAATAGAAGCCATCGTAACAATTTCAAACATTTTTTTGTGTTGCGCTTTCATGTCAGCACGCATTTGTTCATCAAATTTGGTATTAAAATTTTCCAACATACGATCAACGACCTCTTCAACGCTTGCCCCTTCAAAAACACGATACGTGTCAGGAAACAAATATCCTTCGAGTGAAACACCATTAGGAAGTTCTTTTAAAAAGGGATATTTTTTCATGAGAGAGCTGTCACGAAATCCAAAATTTCCTTTTTGTGTGGGTGACCCAACAAATTGCAAAAACGCATCACGGGTCACAATTTTTTGTGCATCCAAATAATCCGCAATATCGTACACATCCCACCCCTCGATAATTCTCATGGTTTTTTCAGGAGCAAATAAAGGAGCTTGTGGTGGTACGTATGTAATTCGGTGATATGCTCGATAACCACCAAAAATTGCAATAATTACAAAAAAACCAATCAATATATATTTTTTATAATTTTTTTGTTTCTTGTGGTAATAGGTGTACATAGTGCATATAGTATACCATACCTAAAATTGACGTTACTACCCCCTTTTGCTACCATACTCCTTGTTCTTTGAAAAAGGAGCATGCATGTACAAAAGAAATGAGCTTAGTCCATTTGAAAATGCTGTGGGAATAATTGGACTCATTATTGCACTCTTCATTATTTATTTTTTTGTGCAACGGACACCGTCTGCGCATAAAAAAGATGATCGTCCTTTACCCCAACAAACAACAACACCCCCAAAAGATACCGCACCCTCAGTCACTATTAGTGATCCAACGAGGGCGGCCTAACTCATGTTGTCTGACAAGCGAGAAGGTGAAGCACATGCAAAATACGACAAAAACAGAGAGGGTCACCTCAAAGAGGCACAACCACCATATGAACACAGTGGAAGACCTCAATGGTTTGACATTATACTCATAGTAATTTTCATCGCTGGAATCGTCTACCGATGTAGCACAGGCCTATAATACAACGACTACGGTCGTTTTTTTATTTGGTTAATTGTTTTGTTTTTTCTTCATGATCATCTGAAACAATCAACAAAACTTCTCCGGTATCGATTACTGAAATCTGCGACAACCCAACAACCTGAACTTTTTTTCGCTGCGGGACAGAAATTAATACATCATGACAATCTACCGCTTCTACATTTCCCCGTATCACATTTCCTCCATTCCCCAACACCGTTCGCAAACTAGAAAAACGTCCCACATCAGTCCACCCAACATCCGACAATTGCGACATACACACCGTGGGAATATGTTTGGTAATTATGCTTTCAATTGACTGTGGTTCTAATTGTAAAAATTGTTCACGCGCACCTTCTTGCTCAAACACAAATTCCTGACAAATACGTAATGTCTCTGGATGTAAATCATTAAAGGCACTAATCATTCCCTCACTCGCGTAGACATACGCGCCCATATGTGCTGCATACCCTTGTTCAACTAATGCAAAAGCCGCTTCACGCGATGGTTTTTCAATCCATGATGCAACGGTCATCAACGGACCCTGTGACATCATCACTAATTCTTCCCCACCTTTTACATAACTAAAACCCGTAGGAGGATTAGTGACTATTGCGGTTGGTGTGTACACCCACGCCGGATTTTCTTGTACAAACGCACTCGCCTCTATCAACGACTGCACCCAAACATCCGTATTGGTAATAAAATCATCAGAAGGAATTGAAACAATTGCTTCGTGAGCAGCAGCACGCGTGCCCATAACAATACTCTCAATACATAACGCAATGCCTGTATTTTTTCCACCAATCTCACGAATAATATTCGTCGGTAATACCGGAATCAAAGAGGTGATAAGTTTTTCTTGTGTTTCATCACACGAAACAAAAATATCGGCCACATGTTCGGTCAACAAAAGTGCCCGTTCATAGGCAAGTTCTAATAAACTTTTCCCATTAAAAAACGGGATACATTGTTTAGGCCGTTGTGGCGTAGAAAGGGGGTATAATCGGGTACCACTTCCCCCAGCTCGAATAACAACTTTCATATCACCTCTATCGTGCACGGCAACATGATTGCTGTCAAAGTATAAATTACATGAGTGGCTGCCCCGTCATTTCCTCTGGTTGTGGAATCTGGAGAATCTTTAATATGGTTGGCGCAATATCAGCTAAAACCCCAACCGGAGCCATCAAACTTAAATCTCCCCCCAACGGATCACCAGCAGGACTGGTCTGCCCTTCCCATTGTTTTCCAATCACAATAAACGGCACAGGGTTAGTTGAATGTTCTTTATCCATTTCCCCCGTTTGCAAATTTACCACTTCTTCAGCGTTACCATGATCAGCAGTAATTAATACCACTCCATTTTTTGCTAATGCTGCATTCACAATCATACCAATACACGTATCAACAACTTCAACGCCCTTAATAGTTGCATCAAAATTTCCCGTATGTGCAACCATGTCACCATTTGCAAAATTCAAAAAAATACAATCATACGTATTTTGCTCAATCACTTCAAC
>CAZUUO010000051.1:0-223 GCA_964622665.1 uncultured Gammaproteobacteria bacterium
AAGTATAGGTATAGGCTTATAAATAATATAAACCATGCCTGAAAAATAATTCCTACCATACCCTTTTTACTCAATTCAAAGTAAGTTTTGATTCCTTTTGAGTCAAGTTTTCTTTTAAGAAAAATGTGGCGCAAGCAGTTATAAAAAAGAACCAGTCAATGTAGTTTGGAATAAACTGATTCCTTGAACAGGGAAATAATAACGAAGAGAAAGGCAAAGCCGA
>CAZUUO010000051.1:286-2810 GCA_964622665.1 uncultured Gammaproteobacteria bacterium
TTGTTGGAAAAAAAGAGATGACCTAGATTAAGTAAAAATAAGGCGAATAAAAACTACTAGGTAGAATGAAAATGAAACTTAACAAAGAAAGTATAACGGAAACTATCCCTTACCTAATCTATCTACTGCTGATTGTTTTCATCTTTAAGTTTAGATTTGAATTGGATAAGAAAAATCTTTACATTACAAGTGATGGTGCGATTAAACTTTATCAGAGAGTGCAATACAAAGAAAAAGGATTCCTTTCTTTGGAATGTCTCTATCCTGGAAAAAGCTTTGATGAAGAATATAAGCATTTTCCAATTTCGTATCCTTGGGCAATTTTTCAGACAAGAGGAATGAAATGCGTATTAGAATATCCTCCTTTTTTTTATTGGATAGGCTCCCTATTTCTCAAAATATTTCCGCTTAACCTAATCTTATATTTACCCCTTCTTTTTTATGCAGGGAATATTTTATTTTTCGATTTTATATTAAGAAGAATGGGGCTAATAGATATTTTTCGTGTATTCCTTGTGACGTTAGGATTTATTTCTTTTTCGCTACTTACAGCAATGGATTACACAGAGAATCCTGCATTTCAAACTTTCTATTTACTCGGATTTTATTTCTTTTGGAAATACGGAAAAGAGGATAACGTAAAGTATGCTCAGTTAATTTTAACAGGAATATTATTTGGGTTGGCGTTTACTCTGAGACTTGAAATTTTAATGACTTTCTCGATTCTTTGTTTTATATATTTCCTCTTTACCTTAAATCTTAAAAAACCTTTCTTTATTTACTTAGGATTCACAATTGTAGGAATTCTTTTTGTGATTTACAATTTACAAGTATCCGGTCATCCTCTAGGATTTAGATATGTGTCATCAATTGACTTTAATGAGAACGCCAAGGCTGATATAGGAAAGCGGTTAACGTTATTGAAAGCAGCTATTTGGGGAGATGACGTAATGGTCGGAATCTTTAAGTTCCAACCACTCTGCTAGCTAATTCTACTTATCCCCGTATTCGGCTGGTTCAATAAAATACGAACTCGAGAAGGAAATATATTTCTAGTAGCGGGGTGGCTTTCCTTATTCATAATTCCTTTATACGTGACAGTGTATGGTGGAGTTGGATATTTTGGTCTTCGTTATATTGAAGGTCCATTTTATCTGCTCTTACTTGGATTTGGCATGTATCTAAAAGAAATGAATCTTTCTAATTCAAGAACACAGCGGTGGATAATCGTTATCCTCTTGTTATTGGTTGGCTATGGAAATTGGTTGTCCACAAGAGAGGGATTAAAGATTCTCAGAAATTCCTCCCAAGAAAATGCTACCTTTCAAACCTTCTTAAAAAAATCAGATCGCTTAGTAGTTCATTCTTCTTTATATAGTTCTATTTGGATGGGGGCATCTTTTTTCGAAAAGATTCATGTGAAATTAATTGGAAATGCAGAGGCAGAGGAATATTTAAAACAGATTCCGGCTAATGAAAAGTTTGTGCTCATACTTAGCCCCGAAGATATTTATATATCCGCCGATATCCCTAAAAAGCTTCACGCTCATTACAAAACTCAACTTGATCTAGGCTCATTGCCAATGGAAATTTTGGAAGAAACAAGGTTGAACGGAATTCGATTAGTTCTGGCAAATAAGAAATAGCTGAAAGCCTAGTCGGTGTGAAATGGTATATGTAGAGACGCATGGCCATGCGTCTCTACTACGCGGAGAATTACACCGATTCGCCCAAACATTGAAAAATATATTTTAACTTTATAGTCAATTCAAACAGTTTTATGATAAATTTAATTCACAAAAACATTTTACAGATAATTACCATTACCCTTATTTCCACAATACTTCACTGCCAAACGGATACTCTTACTTCGTCTCTAACTTCTTTTCCCGCGGATGGGATAAGCGGGGGAGCTGTTATCTTGGATAAAACCTTTTGGAGTGAGGATAAGATTATTATTCCCAATTCGGATTCTATTGAAATTATTTCTGTAGAGGAAACTTCTAACCAAATAAAAGTTTATTTCAAGAGCACGAAGAAAGCCGGTAAAGTTGTATTTCAATCAGATAAAGGTTTGCGTTTGGAATTAGATTTTTATTCTTCTGTTTCTGATTCGGATGAGGATGGATTTCCGGATAACGTTGAACTTTCGCGGGAAGATGCAGAGCGATTTCAAAATTGGTTCGTGCGAATTGCAGAGTCCCAATTTGTAAAACCGAATTCCTATTGGAACCCGAATGAGCGGGACTGTGCGGGGCTAATCCGCTATAGCTACCGAGAGGCTTTAAAAAAGCACGATGCGGACTGGTTTATCCAGAGCGGAATTTCTCTCGATAAAAATTTGCCCGATATTGCTTCTTATTCTTACCCGAACGTTCCCTTTCTTGGTGAGAAAATTTTTAAGCAAAAGAAAGGCTCGGCTCTTGACCTTGCAAGCTTTGGAACTTTCGCTGATGCCGAAACAGTTTTTCGCTTCAACACTATCTTTATTTCAAAAAATATTGTGGAAGCCAAAAGGGGGGAT
>CAZUUO010000052.1:0-2736 GCA_964622665.1 uncultured Gammaproteobacteria bacterium
CGTAAATCAAGACCAAATACAAACGGTGTTTTGCCACTAATTTTTCCAAATGAAAAACCAGTCTTATTGGCAACATACGCACTTGCGCGGTTATATTGCTCAGGAAACACAAACAACGCTGTTGCAACGGCAAATACCGCAATCGCTGCGACAACATAAGAAACTGTACGAGAACTTCCAGAATATTGGGTCATATCATCATTTCTTGATAGTTGAAAACCGGTCTGACTATACATAAATATAGGAAAAAAGTCAAAGTAAAACTATCCCCACAAGCAAATAAAGAAAAAAAATAAGCGCCCGCATAATTTACAATAACGGGAGATTGTGGGAAGATGTGGCGGTTCCTTGACAAAGGAGAGTATCATGCCACTAGAACCAATCGTAAAAGGTTACCGAGCACTGCAGGTAACGTTTAACTTTGGAAAATTATACTTAGATCCTGCTGATGAAACTGAGCTACGAAACGCACTTGCTCCTTACCTCATTCTCCAAAGCATCGTTGGATACTCTCACCCATATGTAGACATGAAGATTGTGGAACTGAGCAAACAACAGCTCTACGATATCACAACATTGCGTTTTTCTACTCCCTTCGAAGAAGTTCTTGCGAAAGCAACATCATCGGTAGAAAAAATCATGACTTTTGTACACAACTACACCTACAACGTGCGGTTAAATTACAAAGAGATGTATGAATTCAGTGCGAAAGTAGCAAGACTCATGAAAGAAAGGGAGGAAGCAAAAAATGAAGCACGAGAGAAACTTAAAAAATTCAGAGAAAATATTATTGGAACTCCTCGCGATGAATATGAGAAAACCTTCAAAGAAGGAGCATCACTAATTATGCATTCTCTGTTTGGAAATGAATATCCTGCTCGTATCATGGAACTAACACTCACCATTATTCATCACAAATGGGGACATGTATCTGAAAAAGATCTAACAACAATCAACGAAGAAAAAGAGAGATTTCTCCTCGACGTTGTTGCGCCACTCATGATGGGAGAAAAATAAAACCGTAACTACGCGTTACGGTTTTTTTATTTATTTTGTCATCCCCACAAAAGCAGGGATTCGGAATTTCATATTACTTCCCATGGCACGCTTTATATTTTTTACCTGACCCACAGGGACATTGATCATTGCGTCCTACATCATCTTTCTTTTCATCACTAACAATCTCACCTTCTAAAACTTTTTCCGTGCCATTGTCACCGGTTTGTGCAACCCCTTCAAGAGTAACTCCCGTACGTTCAATCAATGAACGTGCTTCAATGGTTGCACTTCCCGCACGTAACGTTGTATGGACGATTTCTTGTTCAACCGCATCAAGCAATTGATTAAACAAATCGTACGCTTGTTTTTTATATTCAATCAACGGATCTCGTTGGCCATATCCTTGCAATGAAATCGAAGTGCGTAATCGTTCAATTGCTACCAAATGTTCCACCCACAACATATCAATCGCGCGAATCATGACATTGGTTAATAAACCGATAGATTCTGACAATCCGCCCAATTTTTCAACAATCGCTGCAAATTGATTTTTTACCAGCGACAATAATCGCGCAACTAATTCAGTGCGCTCACGCATTGCCTCCTCTTTCCCCCACTGTGCCACCCGCAACGCGCGCATTTCATTTTGCATCGCATCATCAACATACACAACCGATGACAACGCATGCAATAACGCATCCGCGTTCCAAGCCTGATCAGTAGTTGGCAAAGTATGTAAGGTCACCATGCGTTCCAATTCTCGTTCAACATGCGCAAAGAAAATTTGCTCAAGTTCAGCACGCGCTGCGTCATTATTTTGTGCTTGTAATTGTAATGCACGATTACGCTTACCATAGATTGCATTACGATGACGATTCAACACATCATCATATTCAAGCAAATGTTTACGAATATCAAAATTATGAGATTCAACACGCTTCTGCGCTGTTTCAATAGATTTATTTACCAAACTATTTTGAATAGGCATGTCTTCAGGAAAATTCAAACGAGAAAGCATACCCTTCATGCGATCAGATCCAAAAATTCTCATCAAACCATCTTCCAGAGAAAGATAAAATTGAGAAATACCAACATCTCCCTGACGACCACTGCGACCACGCAACTGATTATCTATGCGGCGTGATTCATGTCGTTCGGTACCAATCACACACAAACCCCCCGCTTCACGCACAGCAGCAGCCTCCTCTTTATTTGGTGGATTTCCTCCAAGCACAATATCAACACCACGTCCTGCCATGTTTGTTGCAACGGTCACTGCACCACGACGACCAGCCTGCGCAATAATTGCCGCTTCCCGTTCATGATTTTTTGCATTCAATACTTCATGAGGAACACCAGCTTCATGCAACAAAGCGGAAACCAATTCATTCTTCTGAATACTTGCCGTACCAATCAACACTGGTTGTCCTTTTTCGCGACGTTCTTTTACTTCCGCAATTAACGCAGCAAATTTTGCTTTCTCTGAACCATACACCAAATCACCACGATCATCGCGTTGCAATGGTTTATGCGTAGGGATACTCACCACATCAAGACCATAAATTTTTACAAATTCTTCTGCTTCCGTTGCTGCAGTACCTGTCATACCCGACAACTTCGCGTACATACGGAAATAGTTTTGAAACGTAATCGTTGCCAACGTTTCACTTTCTCGTTGCACCGGTAAATTTTCCTTCGCTTCAATCGCTTGATGTAACCCTTCACTATAACGACGTC
>CAZUUO010000053.1:0-1173 GCA_964622665.1 uncultured Gammaproteobacteria bacterium
AATGAATACCGACAATCACGAAATGGGATAACACTATTGGTAAACCCCAACGAGGGTTTTGCAAAATTATCACGCACTCCCAAATGATCAATAAGTCTCGCAGCATTTGTAAGTCCTTCCTCAGTTTTAAAAGAACAATTCCCTAGTGAAATACCCGACATCGCCACATGAACACGCGGTTGCAACCTGTTTGTTTTAACGTGTATGCCGAGATCTCGGCGCAGTTCGAGTTCGATCATCTGCCCTCCTGAAGGTTGTGCAGATACCAAAACCATATCAAAAAAAGTCAAAAAAGTCAAAAAAGTCAATAAAAATATAGGAAAAACAAAAATCCCCACGGAAAAACCGTGAGGAATTTTGGTGACTCCACGGGGAATTGAACCCCGATTACCAGGATGAAAACCTGGTGTCCTAACCATTAGACGATAGAGCCATAAAACATGATTAGTATGCCGTTTTCTGAATTTTAAGTCAATACACAAACATCAGTGGATAAATCCTTGTGAAATACCTATAAATTTGGGAACATAAAGGTATTCAATAACTAATCCATATGGAACTATTTTTTGCACTATTAGCTGGTCCAGTCGGAGTTTTTGTTATCATCATACTGCTCGCATCAATTCGCCAAGTAAACCAATATGAACGCGGCGTAAAATTTATGATGGGCCGTTACTACCGCTTAGTAGAACCAGGTTGGAGAATTGTCATCCCCGTATTTCAAACCATGACCAAAGTTGATATGCGTGTCAAAGCAGTTGACGTTCCACTGCAAGAAGGTATTTCAAAAGATAACGTCAGCGCCAAAGTAAACGCCGTCATTTACTACAAAATTATCGATCCAGCTGCTGCGATTTTGCAAGTTGAAAATTTCATGTACGCCGTTAATCAATTAGCACAAACCACGATGCGTAACGTGATCGGACAATTAGAACTTGATGAATTGTTAGCGAATCGTGAAGCTGCTGCACAAAACATCAAAGATATTATCGACGAAACAACGCGCGCGTGGGGTGTTGATGTAGCCGGAGTTGAATTGAAAGACATTGTGTTACCTGACGACATGCAACGAGTTATCGCACGCCAAGCTGAAGCTGAACGAGAACGCCGAGCCGTTGTCATTCAATCCTCAGGTGAAGTAAGTGCTGCTGAAAATTTAGCAAAAGCAGCAAA
>CAZUUO010000053.1:1273-2710 GCA_964622665.1 uncultured Gammaproteobacteria bacterium
CCCCCATGTTAGGATAGAAATCTATGAAAATCCTGGGTATTGAAAGCTCCTGTGATGACACTTCCATTGTCTTGGTAGAAGGACACGAAACCTACACCGAAGTAATCGCGGAAAGTAACAAATCTCAAATTGACATGCACGCCAAATATGGAGGCGTTGTTCCTGAAGTTGCAGCACGCATGCATACCGAAACCATCATTCCTCAATTGGAGTCAATAATCAAAACCCAAGGAATGCCTGATGTTATCGCGGTAACAACAGGACCTGGCTTAATTACCTCGTTAATGGTTGGTGTAGAAACAGCTCGCCTATTATCGTATCTCCATAATATCCCGGTAGTCAGCGTAAACCACATGGAAGGTCACATCTACGCAAACTTCATCGGGAAAGAAGCAGAAAAAATTCAATTCCCCGCACTCGCATTAATTGTATCAGGTGGCCACACAGAACTCGTACTCATGAAAAGCCATCTCCAATTTGAAAAAGTTGGATTTACCAAAGATGACGCTGCCGGTGAAGCATTTGATAAAATTGCAAAAATGATTGGATTACAATACCCTGGTGGTCCTAAAATTTCCAAACTTGCGCAAAATGGAAACCCCCGTTCCCACAAATTCCCTCGACCACTGATTGATAGTGATGATTTTCTATTTAGTTTTTCAGGATTAAAAACTAGCGCACTCTACTACGTGCACGATCATGAATCACTAAAGGACGAAAAAAACGAACAAGAACGCGCTGATTTTGCAGCCGCAATTCAAGCTGCTATCATTGAAACACTCGTTACCAAAACCATAAAAGCTGCAGAACACTACAATGTGCAGTCAGTACTACTTGCAGGCGGAGTTGCTGCAAACAAAATGTTACGGGAAACTCTTCAACAAGCTGTTGAAAAAAATGGAAAATATTTTAGTATGCCAGCAATTCCCTACTGCATGGACAATGCAGCAATGATTGCAACAGCTGGATATTTTAAAGCACAGCAACAACACGTTACTCATTGGCACGATCTCCATCCTGATTCATCATGGGAAATTCCGCTACTCTAAATACTCAGTGACGGGAATAGAAAACGTAGTTTCAATAGTAGATATAAATTCTGGTGTATACAAAACCTTACGCGGTGTCTCAATAAATTTAGGGCCAAGTGTCGTAGGAACATGAATATAAATAATCACCTCACCATCAGGAAGCGCGCGCAACAATTCATGAAACTGTGGCAATATACCAAATTGTTCTTGTGTCACCGTACATACCAGCGATGGTCGCTGTAAGGTAATTTCTTTTGGTTTTGATTCTGCCATTTGAGAACTTTCAACTTCCTCAACTTTAGGAGCTAACAAATCACTAACAACACTGCGCAATTGACCCTTTACCACAGCAGCTCCCCGCTCCATTAAAATTTTCACTCCCCCATCCTTAGTATCTTTTTTACCA
>CAZUUO010000054.1:0-315 GCA_964622665.1 uncultured Gammaproteobacteria bacterium
GCCGAACGTCGTCGTCCGCTGCATCACCAGGTCGAAGACTTCACCATCGCCGCCAATGCTGTCATCCATGCGGTCGCGGTCGGTGATCACTGCGCGGCCGATAGGCTTGCCGGCCACGGTTGCCGGTGTTGGCCACGACAGCGTAAGCAGCATGCCGGTGGTGTACTGCTTGTCGAAGCGGTTGTCGGCGTCGGCTGTTGGCAACAGCATCTTGCCCACTTCGACGCTGTGTCGGTGCAGACGATCCACGCGACGAAGGCCGAAGTCGCGGGCTTCGATCATCCCAGGACTGAAAACGATCATGTCCATCGGATC
>CAZUUO010000054.1:325-2681 GCA_964622665.1 uncultured Gammaproteobacteria bacterium
CACTGAGCAGGCCCAACAAAGAACATGCCAACAACCCGCCGAGACGTGAACGTATCCACCGGCTCGATCATGTAGGGCACCGTGGAATTGAGCCACTTGCCGACATACGCGCCGGGCTGATTGACGTAGCGGTATTTCTCGGCGGCGTCGGAAACCGATAGGTTCTCGGGCGGCGACAGCATCAGCGACAGATCACAGATGATCTCGCCGACCGTCCTATAGTTCTTCGTCGTCTTCTGCTTCTTGATGTTGCTCATCTGGCTCGAAGTCGGGTAGTTGATCTTCCGGCACTTGGAATCGGGTCTCGACACGCTCCATCAAGTCGTTGAGCATGCCGTGCGTGAGGGACTTGACGATCTCGCGTTGCTTGTCGCTTAGTTCACTTTGGCGTTCGATGGCGTCCACCATCAGCAGCGCACTCATCTTCACGAGTTTCATCAACTCGCCAACTTCCTCAACGATCTTCTCGGTCTTCCACAGTTGGCCAGCGCGTTCCTCGTACTCCTGACGAGATCGCTGCCCAGCCCAAAACTCTTTCGATAGATGCTTGGGAAGCTCACGCGGGTCCATCTGCTTGAGATAGGTCGCCACATCAAAGATCGGCTTGACCAGGTAAGGCGCAACTTCGTGCAGCGCGTAGATGTCAGAGCCCGACCGCTTGCCAACCGGCTTGACGCGCCCTTTGAATAGCTTCGTCTTGATGGTCCGATGATCCATCTTGAAGATCGCCATGAGTTGGCCTTGGTTGACCCCCTCATAGATCGCAGCCATCGTTTCATCATCGGCCCGACCGCTGCCCTGCGTATCAGTGCTTCGTGTAGCCATGCTTTTCAATAAGTCCGGTTAATTCAGTGACAGGCAATCGCAATAGCGCTTCAATGTGCCGTTCGTGATACAGGGGCAACTCTCGTCGCCCGCTTCGATACTGAGCATACGTTGGATAGGCAACGCCAAGCAATCGAGCGGCATATGTGGCGCCAAGCCCAATTGACTTCTCGAAGCGAAGCAGTATTGCGTTCATGTGTGCAATGAATATATCACACGCATTACAACGCAAAAAAAAAGGGTGAGCCTCGAAAGGCCCACCCATGAAATCCGTTTGCCCCCCATTCACAAACGGTGCCGAAACTCTAGCACCGCTATGAAATCAAAGTTCGTCCGAAGTGTCACTCTCGCACAGAACATCTACTGTTTGCGCAGCGCGGGAAGACTGAATAGCGTTGTCGATAGATCGCGCCGCCTTGCGCATAGCGCGAATGAGTCGCTTCAGGATCACAAACAACATCTCCTGTGCGTCCTGCTTCTGCACGAGTGCCGCAGCAACGTCCTGGTCCCGTGTTCCTTCTGCGATCAGCAGTTGGACAATCACCGGGTTCGCTTGTCCCTGCCTGTCTATCCGACCGATTGTCTGCAGGTAATACTCAAGAGAATAGATCAGGTCAAAGAAGATCAGCGTATGGCCAGGCCCCCGCTGCAGGTTCAAGCCGTGCCCAGCGCTTTGCGGGTGGATCAGCAGCATCGGAATCTTGCCGGCGTTCCACGGCTTGATGCACTTCCCGTCTGCGTCCATGACCGTCGCCTTCGGAAAGGCTTTGCGGAGTTTGGCCAGCGACGACTGGAAGTAGTACGCAACGAGTAGAGGTTCGCCCTGCGCCTGCGCTTCCTCGTAAATTTCCTTCAGCGCTTCGATCTTGTGATCGTGAATGTTGTGGACCTTCTTGACCTTCTTCAGATCGTCGGTCTCGAAATCCTCAACTAGAAGCGTCTCGTACAGAGAACCCGACGCCATCTGCAGCAGCATCGACGACAGAATCGCAGCGGTCTTTGCCTCGATCTCTGTGCCGTCCGCCAGCGTGACGATGAAGTCCTTCTCTAGCTTCTTGATCAGTGCGAGTTGGGCTGGATCAAGGCCGACCTTGCGTTGAATGATCGTCGGCTCTGCACGAGACAGGTGATCCTTGGCCTTTTGCACCAGGCAGATGTCGGCGATCTTGGCAAGAATGGCTTCCTCGCCGCTCGGCCGCAGTTTGTACTTCCGTTTGTATTGGTTATAGGTAAAGTACCTACTGCGATAGGCAGTAATGTTCTTGCCCAGTCGTTCACCGCGATCTAGTAGGAATATCTGCGGAAACAAATGAATGTAGGTCTCGGCTGCCGGTGTAGCCGTCAGGATATGAAGCCTAGTAATCATCCCTGGCGTATTACGCACCTTGGCAAGAGCCTCGAAGCGCTTGCTGGTGTGATCCTTGAATGACGACGACTCGTCAACAAAGACACGACGGTATGGCCACTTCTCTTTCCAGAAGTAGACCAGCCACTCGACCTGTTCGCGGTTGATGAAGTGCACCGACGTGCG
>CAZUUO010000055.1:0-2578 GCA_964622665.1 uncultured Gammaproteobacteria bacterium
ACGAGCACATAAACAATATGGCAAAAGTAAAAGAAGTAAAGACCCTCATTAAACTTCAAATTGCTGGTGGCCGTGCAACTCCTGCACCTCCAGTTGGTCCTGCTCTTGGTCAGCACGGTGTGAACATCTCTGATTTTGTAAACAAATTCAACGATGCAACCCGCGACCGTATGGGTGAAGTAGTACCAGTAGTTATTACGGTGTACGACGACCGCTCATTCACCTTCATTACCAAAACACCTCCGGTTGCTGAACTTTTGAAAAAAGCAGCTGGTATTGAAAAAGGTAGTGGAAAACCAAACTTGGAAAAACGAGGTAAAGTTACCTGGGCACAAGTTTTGGAAATTGGTAAGAAAAAATTGCCAGACTTAAACTGCTACGATGCAGAAGCAGCTGCACGACAAGTTGAAGGAACTGCAAAACAAATGGGAATCGAAGTTATTAAATAATGTAATCCCTGTGGGAGCCAAAAATGGCGTTTGAACCACAGACACACTATGAAACAATCAAAACGCGGCGAAAAATACATCGCAGCAAAAGCAAAAATTAACAAAGCAACAACCTATAACGTTGCGGAAGCAATGAAATTAGCAAAGGAAACAGCAACAACAACCTTTGACAGCTCTGTTGAATTACACGCACGCCTTGGCATCGATGTATCAAAGGGTGATCAACAAATTCGTTCAACGGTTGTACTTCCCCACACTAAAGGAAGCACCAAACGAGTGATCGCCTTTGTATCAGACGCAAAAGAAAAAGAAGCAAAAGAAGCGGGTGCAGACATTATCGCTAACGAAGCAATGATCGAAGAAATCGCTAAAACCGGTAAAATCGACTTTGACGTAGCCGTAGCAACTCCAGACATGATGGCAAAACTTGCAAAAGTTGCTCGTGTACTTGGTCCACGTGGTTTAATGCCTAACCCAAAAACTGATACCGTTGGTCCAGACGTAAAACGTATGATCACTGAATTGAAGAAAGGTAAAATTTCTTTCAAAAATGATAATACCGCAAACGTCCACATGGTTATCGGTAAGGCTTCACAAAGCGTTGAAGAATTAACCGCAAACTACGATGCAGCCCTTGAAGCTTTGCGCAAAGCAAAACCTCAAACATCAAAAGGTACTTACATTAAAACAATGTTTGTCACCACAACGATGGGTCCATCAATCAAAGTAGTCATCAGTGGCTAATACATAAAAACTCCTCATAACGAGGAGTTTTTTGTTTTTCCCCACCCTGTCCCTAGACACACGTGTATCAGCATTGTTACGCTACTTTCGTATGGCAAACACAAACGACACCCGACCTTCCTGGGATGAATATTTTATGAATATAGCACTCGTGGTAGCGAGTCGCTCTAACTGCATGACCCGCCACGTGGCGGCGGTTGTGGTAAAAGATAAACGCATCATCTCGACTGGTTATAACGGTACTCCCCGCGGAACCAAAAACTGTAATGAAGGTGGGTGTGAACGCTGCAGCAAACGCACTATTGCAACTGCAGGACAAAATTTAAGTGAATGCACCTGCTCACACGGCGAAGAAAATGCCATTGTACAAGCAGCATACCATGGCACCCCACTGAAAGGTGCAGCACTCTACACCACGTTTTCTCCCTGTCTTACCTGCGCAAAAATGATTATCAATGCGGGAATTCGAGAAGTTATCTATAACAGCGAATACCCGGTTGCACAGCGCTCTTTTGAACTACTCAAAGAAGCTGAAATCATTATGCGCAAAGTAACGATACACAACTACAACGAGCACGTTGGAAAATTTGAGAAAAAAGAGGAAATCGTGATTGTAGAACAGCCAAACAGTGAAGGTACTCAACTAGCTCTGACCTAACAGGGCTTTTTTTATTCATTATCACATACTATGAAACACATAATCGTATTGGTGGGTGAAATTGGTTCAGGAAAAGGAACGGTTGCTGACTACATCATTGAACACTACAACGCCTCATATCACCGTTTTTCATCGATGTTGCGTGATGTAGCGCGTCGATTATACTTACCCGAATCTCGCGATGTATTAATTTCAATTTCTGAAGTAGTACGTACTAAATTTGGCGAAGGAACACTCGCGAATGTCATGGCAAAAGATGTTGAATTTGATGCTCGTGAACTTATTATCGTCGATGGAGCACGCCGCATGGCAGATGTCGAATATTTATCAAAACTAGAAGGTTACCACTTAATTTATATTACGGCGACTCTTGAAACTCGTTACGAACGAGTAAAGAATCGGGGTGAAAAAGTAGACGAAAAAAACATGTCATTTGAACAATTTAAACAAGACAACGAACGTTCAACTGAAGTTTCAATTCGCGAAGTAGCAACTCATGCAGAAAAAACCCTTAACAACGATGGCACACTCGAACAATTGCACACTCAAGTAGATGCATTACTTACCGACTACGGATTAGCAAAAACAAAATAACTATGGACGTGTTGATTAAAAAAACATCTGCCGACATCACACTTCCCGCCTACCAAAGTAACGGCGCTGCTGGTTTTGATTTTGCGGCAAGTGAAACAATCATCATTGAACCAAAATCGTGTGCATTAATTCC
>CAZUUO010000056.1:0-2513 GCA_964622665.1 uncultured Gammaproteobacteria bacterium
CCCTATCAACTGCTGACATTCTCACAAATAATGTAGAGCTCTCATTATTTCCTATCCTAGCATTTATAGTAGTTCAAACAGCACTTTTATTTGTATCAACGGGAATTTCCTACGCATTCCTCAGTGATTCGCAAAATATACGCGCCGTAGGCACACACACGGCAAAAAATTTCCTCAAAATTCTTGGAGTCGTCGTTATTACCTCTCTTGTATTTGTTCCCTTTACCGTTCTCCTTGAAATGGGATCACTCTTACAAATACCACAGCTTGCATTACTCGCACTCACCATTGCCGTTGCAACCGTTATTGTTGGAATTTCTATTGCCTTACAAAGTGCCCCCTTATTAATTCTTGAGAAAAATGAATCAATAATGCAATCTCTCAAAAATAGTTACCTCCTCGTAAAAACAAAATTTATTGAAAAAACAGCAAACTACATCGGCGCATTATTTATTGCAATTGTCGTGGTTGGTCTTGCGGCTTTCATTGTAAGCGCCGTACTATCATTACTTGGTCTTGGTATTACCAAAATACTTCCCAACCTCTCACAAACACACGTAGCAACGATTGAAGGCATCTTCAAAGTATTAGCCAACACCGTCGAACAAGCAATCATGATGATTACCAGCAGCGCTATTTTAGTAACCTGGTACAAAAAAGTAACCAATCCCTAATATGCAAGAACTTGAAGTGGTTATTGGACTTGAAATTCACGTCCAACTCAGCACTAAAACCAAAATGTTTTGTAGTTGTGTTAACAGTGATGAAACCGTAGCACCCAACACCAACATTTGTCCTATTTGTACCGGTCATCCGGGAACATTGCCCTACCCCAACAAAGAAGCGGTAAAGAAAGCTATTCTTGCTGGTCTTGCCTTACAAGCTCACATCAACGAGACCTGTAAATTTGATCGCAAGCATTATTTTTACCCAGATCTACCAAAGGGCTATCAGATTACCCAATACGATGTGCCTATTGTTGGTCGTGGCGTCATTACGATAGTAAATGCAGCGGGAGAAAAACGCGATATCCGTATTGAGCGTGCCCACCTTGAAGAAGATGCTGCAAAAAACACCCACACAAGCATGGGAACACTCGTCGATTACAATCGAGCAGGAACTCCCCTTCTTGAAATCGTCACCTTCCCTGATTTTAAAACACCTGACGAAGCAAAAATTTTCTTGCAGGAATTGCGCTTATTAATGCGTACTATTGGCGTTTCAAATGCTGATATGGAAAAGGGACAAATGCGTTGTGATGTAAATATTTCAATGCGTCCCAAAGGTTCAACAGAGTTCTTCCCCAAAACGGAGATTAAAAACGTGAACTCATTCCGCAGTGTAGAACGCGCATTAAAATACGAAATCGAACGTCAGAGTGCTTTGTGGCACACCAATACACCACCGAACGTGACGACAACACGAGGATTTGATGATGAAACTGGAAAAACCGAATTGCAACGTACCAAAGAAGCAGCAAAAGATTACCGCTATTTCCCAGAACCAGATATCCCACCATTATTTGTTGCCGACATGGTTCTTGAAGGTAAAAAAGAATTACCCGAACTTCCCCACGCATATCGCGAACGATTAAGTATTCAGTATCAATTCAAACCAAGTGATATTGCCATCTTTGTAGAAAATCGAGAAATTGGAAATTTTGCAGAAAATGTCATGAGTGAATTGGATGGAATGCTCGGAACCGCGTTTGAAGGAACCCTTGATGACATCAAAACAAAACACGGCGAAACCATTGGTAAACAAGTTGGTGGTTGGATAACTTCCAAAATGCTCGGTGCACTCAGTGCTAAAAAATGGAATTTTGCTGATTCCAAAATGGACGCAGAAAACTTTGCTGAACTCATGATGTTGATTATGGGACGCAAAGTAAATTCAACAACGGCTTCTCGCCTCTTAGAAAAAATGATTGAAACCGGCGGCGATCCTGATAGTCTTCTTGAAGATTTAGGAATTTCAACAGAAAGCACCGACAGCAATACCCTTGAAACAATAATCAACAAAGTATTAGAAGAAAATCCTGACGCCGTGGAAAAATACAAAGCAGGTAAAACAAACCTTATTGAATTTTTAGTCGGTAAAACGATGAAAGAATTAAAAGGAAGTGGAGATCCTGCAGAAATTCGAGAAAATATCATGGGAAAAATTGGATAACAAAAAAACGGGCTGTAAAGCTCGTTTTTTAATTCATATTATCTTACACTGATCATTCCTATCTCTTTGTCATCCTCGCGAATGCGGGGATCTAACTTTTATTAACGAGATTCCCGCCTCCGCGGGAATGACAACATGATATCACCCTCCTTCATCATCCCCACACAATATCTTTGTTCCGTTTAAACCACGTCATTTGTCGTTTTGCATACTGCACCGTTGCCAAAATAATATCGTCCACGACGTGCTCCTTACTTTTTACTCCCGCAAAATAGGGAATCCATTCTTGATACCCAATCGTAGTCCGCGCAACAGAAGTATCTCCATATTTTTTAAAAACG
>CAZUUO010000057.1:0-2473 GCA_964622665.1 uncultured Gammaproteobacteria bacterium
GGATGAGAGGAGGCTGATATGAGGCAGCTGTGTCTTATTGGCTGGACAGGATAGATTTGAACTACCAACCCTCGGAGTCAAAGTCCGATGCTCTACCAATTGAGCTACTATCCAATAATTTGGTCGGGATTTCTATTTGTATCTCATTGGCCCTTATCCCGTGATATTTGGCCCTTCATCTGGGAGCTACCCAGCAACTCTTTAAGGCCTCTAAGGGCAACTCTTTAATCTTTCAGGATTGGTTTACAATTCTCTTCTAACCACTTACCATTCTTCTCGATAAGCTCTCCAAGAATCTCCAACTGCACTAAAGCTATGTCAGCTAGTTTTAATATCCGCTGAAATGAAGCTTCTTGTCTAGCTGTGTCCATAAACCACCAAAAGATAATTTCTTACTATATACCCACTATTATATCACACTTTTTACTTCTTGTCAAGTGTTATTTATTATAAACTTGAACTGTGTCACATAACAGTGTATATTCCTGTTAATAATGTGAACTACTTCTCACCACTTCCTTCTGTTAGATCCTCAAACTGATACCAATGTGTATCCAAAAGATCCAGTGCCTCTTCGCTGCCATATAATCCTTTGCAGGAAGAGCACCAGTCATCATAAATTACACTTCCATCTTCAGAAGTGTGCAATACAGCCTTAAGCTCAACTTTGTTGAGTGGGCTATCGCAAGATTTGCACCTCATGTGTGCTCCTGTCTTATTATTTATTGTTGTTATAGTAAAATCACCAGTCCCAATCTTTTCTTTCAGCTGTACAACCTTGAGATTCAAGCCAGGGGATTAGTTTATCTTTAAAGCAATCTGGGCACATATCTACATTGTATTCAGTACCCCAACCTGTTTCAGGGTAAGACTCTCCATCTTTTTGCCTTACTTTGATTTGGATTTCAGTTTCTTCAACTTCATAAGAAGAACTCTCCCAGGTTCCGAATGCTCCCTGCTTACCGCACAGGTCACAGATTACCTTATCTACAACCTGTCTTTTACTTGCAGGAACAGCAACAGTTCTATATACTCTCATAGGTTATCCTCTTATTGTTCATGCTACAGCCATCCTTGGTTGTTTCGACCATTAGGTCTCATCAGGCATGTTATTTGATAGTTTACTTGAAACTCACTTCAACAGCCTTGGCTTTACGTACACGCTCATAAGCTGTCCCTTTGTTTAGCACTGTCTCAGCTCCACAGTCCATTTCAGTTGCGCATGAAAATGGCGTATCTTCACCACCAAGCTGACCATCTACAGCATAATCGCGCTGCCCGTAATAAGGAGGGCTTGTGACAATGCAGTCCACAAAGGAAGATGGCATTTTTCTCAGGGTATCCAGAGAATCGCCGCAAACTATTGAATTAATTATTTCAGTTTTTTTCATATACCTCTCTGACATCAAGACCCCAAACATCCCAGCCTTCAGGCTTTCCTCTAGCAAATAGTTCGATTTTGCTTTGTGTTGGAAACATTTTTTCAATATTTTCTAAAACCTGTAATGGTTTTTGACTGTGTTCTGTTCTTTGTGTTCTTACTAACTGCTTTATATTTCTTGCTCCCCTTGGCCTTGGTATTTTCCCTCGCTTAAAAACTAAGCACAGCTCGCAATATGACAAAGTATATTGGCCAGGGTTGTGAACCATTTTGTCCCACACAAACGCTACTGTCTTGTATTCAAAACCCCATGCTTGTCCTAACTCTATACCTTGAGCGAGGTGCGGGTTTGTTACCCACATAAACAGCAAACAGTCATCATTTGCTATTTCATAAATTGGAATTTTTTTTAAGTCTTTTGTTTTTACAGTCGGATATTTAAAATTCGCAGAACTTATGAAAATATTTCTTCTCAAATCTAAGCGCTCAGCTGATGTGCTGCTTTTGTCAAATTGTAACTTGCCACCATAATCCCAAGGTGGGTCTGCATAGATAATATCGTATTTCTTGGTTGGCAAATCTGGATAGAACCCTGGCAGGTCATTACGCTTTGTGCGTCTTTCTTGCTCAGCATTGTAAATTGTATATCCAGTAATTCTTTGGCTATTTAACATTGAGTGACGTCCATTTATTGCGCTAACTTTAGTATGCAAACAATAGCTGAATGTAACTAAATCGTCAACAGCTTCTGTGCGGCTTTGGAGTGATATAACAGTCTTATTAGGCGGAATGAATCCGTCTAACACGATTTTTGTTTCCGTCTAACACGTCTCCGCTCGCCGCCCAATTCAATCTTTAATCCATCAAAATCAAGCATTTAAAGCAAGCCAGTTAAACAGTCGTCGGCCATTGTAATTTTGTTATGACGGATTGATTCCGTCTAACACCATTTGGGCCAATCCGTCTAACAAGCCAGAGATTGGCAACCACTTACCCGCGAGCGCTTGGTATCCCTAGCCTGTTGCGGCCGGTGGCTGCACTTGAGCTTTTGTTAGACGGAAATATTGGGTGTTTATACGTGTGTTAGACGGA
>CAZUUO010000058.1:0-2369 GCA_964622665.1 uncultured Gammaproteobacteria bacterium
TATTATTAACTGATTCTGGGGAACTTTCTTCGTGGCGCGAGGCAATTGCGTTATCAGATGTTTTTGGTACGACGATTTATCGACAGGTGTATAATTCTATGTTGGGTTATATAACGATGCCGTTGCGTCCCATTTTCTATTATCGTAAGTCGTTGATCATGCGTTCTTTAGTAAATGATGTTCCACTTATTGATGCTGAATTGCAAATGGAACCATGGATTCCAGAGGGAATTCGTAATACCACGGTGAATGTTTTACAACAAAAATTTACTCCAGAAGATTTTGACGATCACATTTCATATGCAAAAGATACTGGTATCACTTTGCATTTATTGTGGGGTGTTGAGTATTGGTATTATTTAGCACAACAGGGGAATGATTCGTTGTGGGAAAAGGCTTTGCAATTATGGAATTAAAACGAAATGTATCGGTAGTTATTTTTATGATTGCGTCTACGGTGGGGGCGGGGATTTTTGCATTACCGTTTGCACTTGCAACGCATGGTCTCGTAATATTTGGAATAGTTATGATGCTTGCTGTTTGGGCAACCATGCATATTCATGATGCGATCGTCCAATTATCAGCATCAACACATAAAAATTTACAAGTTCCTGGTTTAATACAGCTCTACTTGGGAAGGTACGTTGCGTCAGCTACGGGTTTTATTTTTTTCTTGGGTGAATTTATTGCGTTATTGGTTTACACGTTGGGATTGTTTGAAATTTTTTCGTTATTTATTCCGTCACTTACTTTTTCGACAGTGGCGATTGTTTGTTTGATGTCTGCTGTTGTGTCAGGAGGAATGGGGGAACGGTTTGCATTGCGTAATTCTTTTCTCTTTTCTTCGCTGGTATTTTTTTTGGTTTTTGTTATTTCATTGTTATGTGTCTTGCATCCCAATTTTTCTTTCCATCAAACAATCCCAGCACTTATTTCAGCACCAGTTTCAATTATTGCCGTTTGTTTTTTTGCGCTATCGGGCATTGTGGCAATTCCCGAGTTAGCCTCTATGGTGCATGATCGTCGTACGTTGAGATTTCCAATCGGAGTCGCAACAATTGCCATTGCGTTGTTGTATACCTTTTTTTCAATTGCGGTAGTGGGATTGTTGCAACATCAGACAACGTCAGTTGCAACCGCTGGCTTGCAATTTCATTTTGGAACGAGTGCGGTCGTCCTTGGACTTGTGGTGACGATTGCTAGTTTTTGTTCAGGTTTGATGTTACGTAGTTTGTCGCTTGTTGAATCACTGCGATGGGATTATGGGTTTTCAAAAAATTCCGCGATGATAATTTTTTCACTTGTATTTATTATGTTGCTGCAACTGCCATTGCATTCATTTGTGCAAGTCGTCTCTCTTATGGGTGGTGTTATTGGGGGATTGCTCGGTACGGTTATCATGAGTGCGTTTTTTCGTATGAAATACATTCAATTACCCAAAAAACGTATTCCGATTGTCTCTACGTTTTTCCCTATAGTTTTGGTTATTGTTATTTGCTTTTTAGCGTTATTTAGGGTAGTGTAGAGGTAACTTTACTGTCAGATTTTTATATGAATGTGCTGCAATTTATTTGGGAACAGTTATTATATACTCCGCTCATTAATGCATTACTATATTTTTATAATGAGGTTGCAAATCAAAATCTTGGTTGGGCTGTTGTGTATTTGACGATAGCACTTCGTATGGTGTTATTACCATTTTCTATTATCGGGGAACGTAATCGAGCTAAGTTTCAAGCCTTGGCACATGAACTGACTACGATTGAAAAAAGTTTTAAAAATGATCCGATCGTAAAAAAGGAGATGGTGCGTAAATTTTTACGGGAACATAAGATTTCTCCGTGGGCAAAGTCAGTGGTTTTTTGGTTTCAGGTATTATTGTTCGTAGTGTTGTATCGTGTGTTCTTGGGTGGAGTGAAAGGAAAAATTTCAGTTGATATGTTATATGATGGTGTTGATTACCCGGTCGTCATTAACACTAATTTTTACGGATACGATGTTTCACATTCGTATTGGGTGTGGGGTGCTATTGTTGCCGTAGTGTTGTTTTTAGAAATTTATCTCGAGCAAAAAAAACGTGCCGATGTTGAGAAGAAAGATCAATGGTTTGGTATTTTGTTTCCGGTTTTTGTTGGTGGGGTCCTTATGATTTTGCCGATGGTGAAATCTCTCTTTGTTTTGACCTCTATCGCGTTTTCAGCTATTATTCGCTTGTTTGGTAATGTGTTTGGTGGTAAGGAAGATCATGGTCATAGCGCATCACCGTCGCATGGTGGGGGACATGATGCAAAACCTGCAGATAATCATGGGTCTTCTTCAAAACAACAACATCACTAATTTTCATTTTTATGGCAGATTCACTTGATAAG
>CAZUUO010000059.1:0-2271 GCA_964622665.1 uncultured Gammaproteobacteria bacterium
ACATCATATTTTTTAACCACCGCAAATAAAAAGCCGGTGCGTAGGGCGCTTCCCAACCCACGATTTATGGGGAGAGAAAGGACGATTGCACCAGCTTCTTTAGCGATTGTTTCGGTTGTATCTACTGAACCATCATTAACAACCACAATATCACTCACAAACGGTTTTGTTTGTGCTATTACCTCGTGTATCGTTGTTTCTTCATTGTAGGCAGGGATAATAGCAAGTACTTTCATATACATTATACAATGCCGAGACGGCCTTGATTTGCGACGGTGTAGTCAATGGTTTGTTTGAGACCCTCATCGATAGTGGTGAGTGGAAACCAACCCATGACATCTTTCGCTTTTGTTAGATCAGGAATACCAAGTTCACTCAAAAATGGCAAGGGGTCCTCAAAACGAATGCGCGATTTTGAACCCATACGTTGGATGATTTTTTGGGCAACTTCTTCAACTAAGTACTCATATTCTGTTCCCAAATTCACGGCACCCGTTCCTTTAGGAGCTTGCATTAATTTTATCAACCCATCAACGACATCCGTAACAAAAGTTAAACTTGATTTGAAGTCCTTCTTTCCGTTAATAATGACATCCTCCCCTTTTAACGCAGCAGCAACAAAGTCATTGATCATTTGTCCATCTGCTACCATCATACGTGGTCCGTAGGTTCTAAAGATTCGTGCGATTCGCACATCAAGACGAAATACATCGCTGTAGGTTGCACACATTGTTTCGGCGAATTTCTTTCCTTCATCATAACAAGCGCGGTTTGAAAGTTGATCCACGGTTCCTAAGTCAGTTTCACCAAACTTAAATTTGGAATATGAACGGGGACCATATACCACACACGAAGATGCAAACACTACCTTTGCTTCGTTTTTTACGGCGAGGTCTAATACATTACGCATACCGTCTGAATTTGCGCGTAGGGTTTGAATTTTAAATTCTTCGAAACGTTTCACGCTCGTTGGGCACGCAAGATGGTATATTTCTTGTATACCTTGAAATTTGATATTGAAGCGTTCTAATTCTCGGTATTTCTCTAGTTCTATTGGTTGCGTGATATCAGCATTAATAAACACAAAATCTTCAATACCTAAAATGTGTTCGATATTGATTGGTTTTGAATTCATGAAATTGTCGATACAAATAACCTGAGCGTTCTCATGAATTAACCGTTCACAGAGATGTGAACCGATAAATCCTGCGCCGCCCGTCACCAATACGTTTCTTTTCTCAAATGCTTTTGATAAGGCCATAATTTTATTTAAGAGTCACTGTTCCCAATGACACTCCCCCGTTGTATTTTTCAAATGCAGGAAATTCTGAAACGATTTCTCCCGCTTGATTTAATAATACCACATGACTCGTAAGTTTTCCTGTGGGAGATACTGCTAAGAGTTTTTCTTCACGCTCTACAAAGGTTGCAGATAGAAGTGACGACGCACTGTTTACCGTAATTTGTGCTGCTGTGTTCGGTATTTCAAGAATACCTTTATTGTTGATGACTTTGGACTGCATCATGGTATTGCCCAGTTTAAAATATTGATACGCAACTTTTGATTTATTGAGTGGTGCACATTTCCATCCTTCACTGAGCGTGCAGCGTGCTGTTGTACTACTGTTTGTTGTTGGTGCGATATAGAGTTCACCGTCTACCACACTAACAACTAATCCGCCCGTTCTTTTAAGTGGGTTTTTAATTTCTGTAATAAGATTTCCCACTTCATCGTATATTTTTACCGTGTTACTGCGATTACTACTTACCAGTAACTCATTACCTTGATTCGGCATTACATCGGCAAGTTGTATCATTACTTCTCCTGACAATTTAGGATTTATTGAAAATACTGGTGATGCATCCTCGGTAAACATATCAACAACACCGTCGTGTGCTGCGTAAATTACCGGGAATCCATATGAGTCATTACTAAATGCGTAGTTTATTGTTTTAGGATTTTTTGTTACTTCGTAGAGTTGTACATCTTTAATCACGCCAAAGTTAGTATCGTAAAAACGTACTTCGCCAAATCCAACGCGCTTTCCCACTGCCAATAACTCTTTATTTTTTACGTTTTCTTTTTTTACATCTTTTTCAGTTGTGGGAACACTTGTTGTATCACGAACGACTCGCAACGCACGTTCTACATTCAATTTACCATTTCCTAACGTTCGTTTGTTTCCTAATGGTATTTCGACGGGATCAGCACTCAAATATAGGGCGCCCTTTACTTCTTGTGCAGTAAAATCAGGGTTTAACGACTTTACG
>CAZUUO010000060.1:0-2118 GCA_964622665.1 uncultured Gammaproteobacteria bacterium
ATATACCTGTGCCATCACAATAAATGAGGTAGTTAACTCCTTGCGCCAAAGTTACGCTAGAGCCACCCCCACCTGAGGAAATTACCAAGTTAAAGGCCCCAGTGGTGTTGTTTTTTATGAACCACTGACCCTGCACCAAATTAGGGAGTTGATAGTTTACGTTGTTGCTCAATACCCCTGAAAAAGACAGACACATGTTTTTATACTGGGCCTGAGTAAGAGCAGTCGGACCAGTCCCCACAGCTGTAACGTTTATAAGCGTCAGCCCGCCTAAAGCAGCATCGATGATGTCAAAATTTGCGTTGTTTGGTGTGTCCCAATTTGGGTTATTGTGAGGCTGTTGCTCCAGACCCTTGTTTTGTGTATTTACTACCATTTTTACCTCACGAATATTTGTTGGCTATGTCAAGAGCCTTGACTATGTGTTCGTCAGGCGTCTTAAGAAGCGACTCTGTGGTTTTGGAGATGTTAGATTTTGCTGCATGTGCTGCGCGCACCAATGCTTCTGCCGCTGCTTCGTGGTCAACTGCACCACCCCTAGCTCTGCCTTCTCTATTCTCTTTGTCCTGTTCTTCGCCTAAAACAGCGGCACCATAGGTGAGAGGCTGTGAAGTAGCGGCATCTACCAACGTGCCAGCTGGATTTCCGAAATTGCGGCGGAAAGCTCCAGCTAAGTATTGACTATTGCCAGCTACGCGGGGAGACGTGTTGACGGCGGCGGCAGCTAAAGCAGGCAAGGCACCGGGGTGCGCAAAATAAGCTCCTGCGCCAATCAGACCAGTTTCCATAACTCCACGAAGCATAGGCGGGGTGATCGGGTTAGCCGCTACACCCGCAAGCATGTTTGGGATATACTTGCCAGCAGTGGTTTTGGACAGGTCAGCAAGAAGGTCACGTCCCTTACCTGTTTTAACCGCTCGCAACATTTTCGCAAGTTTAGTGGTGTCAGCCATTTTATTGTTGCTAGCGCCGAGGGTAGACCGGAAATCCCTAAGAGTAGCCGACCAATTCTGGAAATCACTCATAGTTTTTTCATATTCAGGGGCTATTGACACAACCATCTTTTTAACATGGTCCGCAACAGAATTGATTTTACCCTTAAGTGAAAAATTACTAGTGTGTTCAGCCAAGTCCTGTAGGGAACGTTTCAGATTGTCTAGGTCTACAAAAGTGCGGGATGAGGGGTGTGAGCTGGTTACTGTGTCCAAAATTTGGTCATAGGCGTTTTGAGCGATGTCCTTACCCTGCACAAAACGGGTGGTGTTCCCTGATTGGTTCACGTAATCCATAAGCTCTTTGAGAGGACCCACAGGCGCACCAGACACTGGGTCCATCAGAGTGTCCATAGGAAGCTGTTGAGTAGATTTTCTGTAATTGTTAATGTCAGCCAAATAGTTTTGAACCGCAGCATTTTTAAGCTCAGCAACTGCTTGGTCAGCACTATCGACTATTTGACCAAAGTCTCCCTTGCCTTTTATAAATTGATTAAAAACTTCACGACCCATCTTGTCAGTGCTGAGTCCTATGTCCCGAGCAGTCCGCAACAAATAACTTGGAACCCCTGTGGCCGCGCCCTGAACAATAGGAGACGCTGCGCCAAGAGCAGCCACAGGAGCCTTAACAACAGACTTCGCTGCCTTCAACGAAAGTTGAACGGGATCGACTAGGCCAACAGCCTTAGATGCTACCCGCGCTGCAGTTTCCCCCGCACCCGCTGCTTTAAGACCGCCGCCTACCACGGGAGCCAAGGAAGCAACGTCCATACCAATTGTAGCAGGGTCTGTGGCGAGGGTTTTCTTAAAACCCTCTTTACTGCCATAAGTGTCCTTGTAGTGACCAAGAACGCTGTCAAGAGCTGCGATAGACTGTTCCTTGTCTTCCCATTTTTTCGGTTCACCACCGAATTGTCGAACGAGGAAATCACCAGTTTTCCCTGCTGCGCCCTTGCCTAAAGTAAGAAGAGCATTCCCTGTTTCTTTAGGGTGGGTAACTGCCGACCATATGTTTTTCACTTGGCCAACAGTGCTAGGGACAATGTTTTTAACAGCTCTCGACCCTACTTCTGACCAAGGCATGGCACCATAATCAGGCTCGGGTTCCGGGGAAGCAGTAGGAGCT
>CAZUUO010000061.1:0-2025 GCA_964622665.1 uncultured Gammaproteobacteria bacterium
GACCACCGATACTTATGGGGTTATGCTGATAGTGCACTTCCTCTTATCCTTTGGCCCCCCGATGGCACAGACAGTAGTAAATGGACAGAAATGTGGGGAGGGGATACCGTCGCAATTTGTGGGTGTTTGCAAAGGTTCAAATGCCCTGAAATTGCCGTAGAATATCACGAAATTCTTGCAGCAGGACGCAAGGGGAATAGCGAGTTTATTCTCGGGAAGGTTGTAAAATGACCACCACAGGAACCTACAATTTTAATCCCAACCTCGGGGAAATAGTTCTATACGCCTTCAATATGGCAGGCATTAGAACCACTTCAATTCTTCAAGAGCACATGGAATCCGCCAAAATGGCGACCAACATGATGTTGGCTCGTTGGTCAAACAAAGGCGTTAACTTGTGGAAGGTTGATTTAGTCACAGAACCTATGATTGCTGGCCAATCAACTTACAATGTCGATCCTTCCACTATCATGATACTTGATGCGTATATGTCTCTAGATAACGGCTCAGGGGCCACTACGGATAGGATCATTCTCCCAGTAAGTAGGGGGGACTACGCATCATACCCAAATAAATCAATACAGGGTACCACTACTGTTTTTTGGTTTGATCGTCTCATTTCGCCCACTATCACTTTATGGCCTGTCCCTGATGGGGTGTCTGCGCAATTTCTGAAGTATTATCGAGTGACACGCATTCAAGACGCAAGTCTCAAAAAAGCTCAGACTGTTGATATTCCTTACCGTTGGCTTGAAGCTTTTGCGGATGGATTAGCTTATCGTCTGGCAAAAATTTGGACCCCTGCAGCTGCTCCGGCTCTTGCTACCGTAGCTCAAGAAAGTTTTGATGTAGCTGCTGAACAGGACACCGAAAACGTCCCGTTTTTTGTGTCCCCTATGATTGGAGGGTATTATAGGACATGAGCTACGCTTCCAGAGCAGGACGGGCCAAAACTTCCTCCACAAACCCAAGGGCGCATGCTATTTGTGACAGGTGTGGTTTCCGATATAACCACGATGATCTTACTTGGCAAATGGACTGGGCAGGAACGTCTCAAGTAAACAAACGTCTTTTGGTTTGTAAGTCGTGTCTAGACAAACCACAGCAACAACTGCGCGCTATACGCATTCCTGCTGATCCTGTCCCTATCAGCAATCCAAGACCTCAAGATTTTTCTGATACTTGAAGCCTTAAAGAAAGAACTTCGCCATGCCCGGTTACAACTATGCTACGTACGTTAATCAAATAGCTTTGTTGGCTGTTGTGGACCCAACTGATCCGAACTTTGTTTCTAATGTTCCTTCTATGATTGAATACGCAGAACTGCGTATTCTAAGAGATTTAGACCTTTTGGTGGTTTCAGGAAGCATTGAGGGGTATTTCTTGACCGTAGGAAGTAGACAAATCACTATTCCAATGGGAACCATGGTAGTAAGTGAGCAAATAAACGTCATTACCCCGTACCCGGTCAGTGACCCAGAGTTAGGGGTTAGAAATCCTATGACACCAACTACAAAAGAATACCTAGACATGGTGTATGGCGATTCTTCTGTCACTGGGCTTCCAGAGTATTACGTACCATTCAACGACAATTTGTTTTTAGTTGGGCCGTTCCCTGATGCCAACTACTACGTAGAAATCATTGGAACTGTTCGTCCCGCGCCTCTTTCAGTTTCTAACCCTACTACGTTTATAAGCCAGTACCTACCGGACTTATTCACCATGGCTTCTATGGTGTATGTTTCAGGGTATCAGCGGAACTTTGGGCGGCAAAGCGATGACCCCCAAATGGCACAAAGCTACGAGCAGCAATACAAAACACTTCTTGAGGGCGCTGTCAAGGAAGAAGTCCGCAAGAAATATGAATCAGTTGGATGGTCTTCGATGGACCCATCCCCACTTGCAACCCCAACCCGTGGGTAATAAATGCCGCATTCCGCTTTACAACTTCGCCCCGGCGTTGACGTAAATAGAACAATAACAGACAATCAGGGTGCTATTTCAATTAGCAATTTGATTCGTTTT
>CAZUUO010000062.1:0-1892 GCA_964622665.1 uncultured Gammaproteobacteria bacterium
GCCACTGTATACGCGTCAATAATATGAATCCTTTATTGAACACCCTTATTTTTTTTAGCCTCATGCGCCGAAGTGTATCGATGGCTCAGTTATCACGCATGCATGCCCTGTCACTGCATGATGTAAAAAAATGGATTGAAAAAGAAAAAAATGCACTACAAGTAGAACGTGGTGAGTATCGTTTGGCAGAAAGTGAAAATATTGCGTCGTGTGTTGCTCGAGAAGAAGTGAAGAAAAGATTTGATTTTGCAGTACGTCTTGCAAAGTACAATCCTTTTATAAGAGGGATTGCACTAGCAAATTCATGGACATTCGATGCCAGCAAACAAACCAGCGATGTAGATGTGGTAATTGTATGTAAAAAAAATCGATTGTACATTACGCGATTGTTATTTGTGTTACCGTTGAAACTATTACAACTACGTCCCAAGGAGACAATGTATATGCCGATTTGTGCCTCATTTTTTATTGATGAGGATGAGGATCTTAGTAAGGTAATGATATCGAGTGTGGATGTATATTTTGTGTATTGGACAAGTAATTTGTACTGTGTGGGGAATGCGGCAACGTGGGAGAAAGTACTATCAGTAATGAAAAAAAAATTACTCCCCTGGTCACTGCAGGTGCCCATCGTGCAACAGGAAATGGAATATGCTTTGAGACACAAGTTGCTACAAGCAATAACACGGTTGTGGGCAGATAATAGATTGGTGGAGTATGTGGTGCATCGATTGCAGCAATGGTATTTACCAAAGGAATTAACCCGTGATTCGGTAGGGGTAAAAATTACGCACACCATATTTAAAGCGCACACTGATGATAAGCGAGAAGTTTTGATTAACAAATTTGGTGCATTATGTCAGAAATACAGCAACGATATCTCGCGTATAGCGCAGCGGTAGCTGCGTTACTACAAACCGTCTACATTGTGAGTGAGGTGACTCTTGGGGGGAGCGTTTCTTCGTTTGAAAAAGGACAGGTGTACATAGGGACGTTGCTTTTATTGGTGATCGGAGGAATTTTTTTGTGGCAACATAAAAAAGAATTGCCGTATGTACTAAAAAAACACGGTGTATCACTGACTATTGGTACGTTGTTGTTTATTTCGATACTATTTCCATGGAATAACACAAAAATTGCGATAGTGAGTGATGTGCTGGCGATTTCAGTGTGGGCTTTTTTATTAAAAAATGAAAAAATAGGAAAGTATATTCGAGAAGTGTATTGTAGTGGGCTCGTTTTGTTGGTACTCCTTGGATTATGGCAAGTAATATCGGGTTCGGTATTTTCTTCGACATTGCTGGGGATGGCAGGGAAAAATGTAGCAGACTCAGGGGTTGCGGTATTGCAATTTAATGATGTGCGTATATTACGCGCGTATGGATTTTTAGAACACCCCAATAATTTTGGGGCGTATGCTTTGTTGTTGTGGCTGTTTGCACAAACTGAGTCGCTAGGTACCAGAAGAAATATGTTTCGGTGGTTAGCGATCGTGGGTATTATCATTAGTATGTCACGAACCACTGCGTTGTCCTGGATATTGGCAGGAGGATCATGGTGGATTGCAGTAGTGGTTGCGGCGGTATTGTTGATACGGTACAAAGATTATTTTTTTGAGGAGAGTGGTGCAGAGCGCGTAGAACAATTGAGACAATGGGCAACAATGTATAAAACATTTGCATGGGAAGGAACCGGGGTTGGAAATTACGCGAGGTATGTACGGGAGTATATGCAAGTAAAACAAGGGTACGCGGTACAATTAATTCATAATACATTTTTATTAGTTTTATCTGAGTGGGGAATTGCGCGGGTACTGACTATCTATGCAGTGTTGCGAAAGAAAATTGCAGTTTCATCTCTTAAATTTTTTATCATTCCACTACCCATGTTAC
>CAZUUO010000063.1:0-1749 GCA_964622665.1 uncultured Gammaproteobacteria bacterium
GGCATACATTCAAACACGGTGCGTGCATAGTAGTCGAGACCACGCACTAAGAATGGATTTAATGAGTAAGGAATTCCTAATTCATCACAGCATTCAAGCACCTGCATAAAATGCTTGCGGCATCCTTCACATAGTTTATCAACGATTTGTGGTGCACCTTGTTTCACCTCTTGGCAACCCTCTTGTTTACAATCAAGCACGCGTAATGGATTTTTAGTTAAGCGACGCTTACAATCTTCACAGGTTTTTGCACGGTTTGTGCGATAATAGGCTACCAATTCTTCAGTATACAAAGGTCGGCAGTCACGGCAACCAATTGAGTTGATGTGGATAATAGTTTCAACTCCTGATTCTTTAATGATACGGTATGCAATATTAATAAGCATTGCATCTACCGCAGCCTCTTCTCCCCCAATAACTTCAAATCCCACTTGGTGGAATTGACGATAACGACCCGCTTGTGGACGTTCATGACGGAACATGGGACCGGTGTACCACAATTTTACTGGTTGTGGTTGGTTTAACATGCCGTGCGTAATGTATGCACGCACTGCTTGCGCGGTACCTTCAGGACGTAACGTCACTTTCTCTCCATCCAAATCTTCAAAGGTGTACATTTCTTTTTCGACGATGTCGGTATGTTTACCCACCGAACGAACGAACAATTTTGTTGATTCAAGAACTGGCATGCGTAGACGGCCAAATGAATAGCTTTCCGCTAAATTGCGCGCAGTATCCAAAATAGTATTCCAATATCCTTCTTCTTGAGGAATGATATCTTTCATTCCGCGCAATAATTTGGGAGTATCGAATTTTTTTTCTTGTTTTTCAGTAGATTCTGATGAAACTTTTTCTTCTTTTTTTGTTGACATACTAGTTTTTTGATGATTCGTAGGTTACTGCATTTGCTACCACTCCTAAGCGTGTTAAGGGCCAGCCACGGAGATAGGTTCTTCCAACAATAGCACTTCTATCCACCGCACCAAATCGACGAGAGTCGGAAGAGACGGGGCGATTATCACCGAGCATAAAATATTGATTTGTGCCCAGCTTTAACACAATTGATTCTTCTTGCGTTCCTTTATGCATTAAATATGAACTTTCATCCAATTTAAATCCTTGTGGATTGTCATTGCTAAAAATTATCACGTCGCCGTTTATCACTTTGACCGTTTCACCCGGCAACCCAATCACTCGTTTAATGTAGTAATCGGTTGTATTTACGGGCGGACGAAACACAACCACATCGCCTCGTTTTGGTTCATTAAAGCGATACGTTATTTCATCAATGATTAAATATTCATGATCAAAGTATGCTGGCTCCATGCTTGCGCCCTTTACATAAAAGGGTTTAAAGACAAAGAATCGAACGATCAATATTGCCAGACCCACCACTATTGCTATTTTGAGCAACTCCCTCCATAGGGGTTCCTGCTTTTTTTGTTCTATATTTTCAATTCCCATTCCCATAGTTGTTTGTAAAGATATGCTTATATTAGCAAAAAAATGCACGAGGAGCAAGAATACCCTTACCATGCATATAACCGAGAATTTACTGAAATCCCCCATTTTTTAGCACTTCCCGCAGGAATCTCCAAAACCCTATCAACCTCACGTGGTGCGTAATATCGTTTTAAACTATCCTCAGAAACCTCAGATGGTATTTGTGCTTGTTCGTCAAGTGCAACAACACGACTACCATCAATCCATACAATGTCGATAGGAAATCTCATTTCTTTCATCCAGAAC
>CAZUUO010000064.1:0-1707 GCA_964622665.1 uncultured Gammaproteobacteria bacterium
CCAATATCAAGTCCTGCAATTAAAATGTCCTTTCCTTTTTGTGGTACCATAGCTACTTCATCAAATACGGAATGAAAATCCACAAACCAACCAACACTGATGCTATCGCCATTAACAATGTTGCTGCCGCCATCATATCTTTAATCTGCTTTGCGAGTGTGTGATAGCGGGGCGATAATAAATCAATGATTGCTTCCATAACTGAATTCACAATCTCACATAATAATACCGCAAAAATGAGTAGTAGTACAATGATCCAATCAAATCGCGACAATGCGAGATAGTATGATGCGCCACACACCAATACACCACACAGAATTTCAGTGCGAAAGTTTGGTTCTCGTTTCCAAATAGTTACGAGTCCCTGCATTGCGTGACGCATACTTACTAAAAAATTCATACTGTTTTTGGATCAACAAAAGGTGCACCAATTTTTTTAGCTACGTAATTTTGTATAGCAAACATTTCTTTTTCATCTCGATTATTTTCATGATCAAAACCGTGCACATGTAAGACGCCGTGGATAAGTAACATCTGAACTTCTTTACTTACCGTTATCCCTTTTTCTTTTGCTTGTTTACTCACATAAGGAAACCCCAAAATAATTTCTCCCATGTAATTTTCTTCTCCCTCACCCTTGTGGGTGTGGTGTACCGGAAATGATAATACGTCGGTAGGTTTATCTTTTTTTCGGTATGTTGCGTTCAATTTTTTAACTTCAGTATCGCTCGTAACATGTACCGCAAATGCAGCCTTCTTTACTTTGAGTGCTTTGCAGGTTTCAAAAATCGCCTTTTTAATGGTTTTCTCCGTAAAACGTACTGCAGTGTTACTATATGAAATCATGACGCGGATCATATTACAGTGCGGGTGTTATCGGAGTACTACTCGTCACTTCTTGGGTTGACAGTGTGCTACTGGTCATTTCTGGGTTACTATTTTGCAATAATGCATCAGCAGGTGGCAGTGGTGCAGTGGGTTCAAGGGTTGGTGTTACCTCAAATTGTACTTGGGATGGTGCTGCAAAAGGAGTCTCCGAGGGGACATATTGCGGTTTAGTCGTAAATACTAAACTATTTTGAAACATGAAAAAAGTTTGCAGATATTTTGCTTGTGTTGCCAATCCTAAGTCATAGCGAATCTCATACACCACATCTTCTCGCGCAATATAAAGAGCCAACTGATCAGGACTTACCAATCCTTTTAATCCTTGTTTGGTGGTTATCTCACGAACCTGTTCTCCAACCACTTGCGGTGCGTTAGTTTCATACCATGCTCGTAATGGTATTTTTTCTTTATTTGGTCGTACCGTAATTACAAAATTTTCACCACTATTTGCAGTAAAAAACATTTCCTTACCATCAGTGTCAACTTTTCCCTCAACAAATGTTTTGGGCGATAACACACTATAACCAAATACCGGATTAGTAACCGTCGTAAAATTTTCAGTTTCAACTAATTTTACCGGCTTAAACCCTGCAGGATTATATAAATTTACCACCTCTAATCCATCTAAATATCCATCCTCATCGGTATCTGGTTTATCAGGAGTACTCTTATAAATCTCTGTTTCTTCAGCGTCTGTTAATGCATCATTGTCTGTATCCAATGCTTTCGTGTATTCACGTAATCCTAATGGAAAACTTTTGGTTATTGTTTGTAAGCTTGGCGTACTTGTCGTTGTTTCAACAGGATTTTCAACGGGTG
>CAZUUO010000065.1:0-1692 GCA_964622665.1 uncultured Gammaproteobacteria bacterium
AATGGAAAATTAAACTTGCTTTGGAACCAACGTTCAGTCGATGTCATGTTGGGCCTCCCCTTTAACATTGCTAGTTACGCATTACTCTTACACTTACTTGCAAAAGAAACCGGATTACAAGAAGGAAAATTGGTAGGATTTTTAGCGGATGTACACATTTTTGAAAACCACGTTGAAGGAGCTCGCGAACAACTATCTCGAGATCTTACTACCTACAAACTTCCAACCATCAACACGAAACACTTCACTTCAATTTTTGAATGGCAATATGTTGACAGTGTCATTGAAAATTACGAACACTACCCCAAAATTAGTTTCCCTATTGCTATATGATCACACTGATAGTTGCCCACGATGAAAACAACTGCATCGGAAAACAAGGAAAAATTCCATGGCATTTGAGTGAAGATTTTGCGCGCGTAAAAAAATTAACAGAAGGTACAACTATTACCATGGGAAGAAAAACATGGGAATCACTTCCTAAAAAACCCCTTCCCAATCGCACCAACGTAATTATTAGTTCTCAAAAACTCGAAGTACCAGAAGGAGTATTGGTGTATCCAACGTTGGAACTTGCACTCAGTGAACACAAAAATGAAACAATAGTTGGATTTGGGGGAGAAAAAATTTATGAGGCACTGCTTCCCCATGCCGATACTATATATCTCACCATTGTTCATACCACCATTCCTGATGGTGATGCATTTTTCCCCAAACTAAACCTCGCAGAATGGGAAGAAACAGAAGTTGAAGTAAAAAAAGAATTTACCTGGAAAACATTACGCAGAAAATAACTATGGGATTATTAATAACTGTTGAAGGTGGTGAATTTACGGGAAAAACAACCGTGGTTGTGCCGGGACTCGTTGAAAAAATTAAAGAAATGGGTGTTGCCGTGCTACACTCTCGCGAACCGGGGGGAACCTTTGCTGGTGAACAAATGCGCAAAAAAATATTTGAACTTCTTGAAAAAGGAATCGACGCTGCAACGCTAGCACACTTATTCAACGAAGCACGCGCACTCCACATCCGCGACGTCATAGTACCGTTTTTTGCAGCACATCATGAACAAGCCGTTGTCATACTTGATCGATACCTTGACTCAACGCGGGTATACCAAGGATTTGAAGGTGGCGCCCCCTTTTCTCTCCTATTCGATTTGGAAAAAAAATACGTAAAAGAATTTTTTCCTAATATTACGATCATTCTGTATTTCCCTGATGAAATATTTGCACAAACACTCGAATTTCGTCGCAATAAATCTATCAATGATACCAGCCGCGATCACAACAAGCTCGACGACGGTGAAATATCATTTCACCACAAACGACAAAACTATTATTTGCAATGTGTCGAGTTGAGCAAACAATTGGGAGAACATCGAGAATTTATACTCGTTAACGCCGCACAACCCCCTGAAAAAGTGTTACAAGACGCATGGGCAGGCATTCACCAGGCAGTCACAAACCTTGCTTTGAAATAATAGAAAAATGTGATAGGGTACACTCATATGAAGATATTCGAAATATTGGAAGATTCATGGAATCTTGCGAAAAAAAATTATCAGAACCCCTTACTCTGTGCCGGAATTATAAGTTTTGTCATGCAAATTATCGCGGTAACCGTTCCTTCACTTGCCCTATCAACTGCTGACATTCTCACAAATAATGTAGAGCTCTCATTATTTCCTAT
>CAZUUO010000066.1:0-1680 GCA_964622665.1 uncultured Gammaproteobacteria bacterium
CTCCCAGAGACCGCGCACTGCCGTTTAATACGGTTTCATGCATGGCATTGCGTATAATAGTAAAGTTCTCTTTTGAAGCTTTAACTACTCGTGTAATCTCTGGGTTTCTTTCTTCAAGGGTTCCGTCTTTTATGACAGCCTTAACAAGGTGTGGTTTGTACTGTACCCCATCATTGAGAATTGCTTGAATACTGCCGGAAATTTGCAACGGCGTAACGAGAAATTCCCCTTGTCCAATCGCTAAATTATAGGTGTCACCGGTATACCACGGGCTTTTTTGTTTTTCTTGTTTCCATTGTGGTGTTGGTACAAAACCCGATGACTCCCTTCCCACATCTATTCCTCTCACTTCACCAAATCCCATCAGTGACAGCCATTGAGCAAGCTTTGTTACCCCCATTCCTTTAAAATCCTCATATCCACCTCCCACATAATAAAAGAATGTGTTGACTGATTGCGCGATTGCTTCTGTCACCGTGACACTCCCGTGGCCTCCAAATTTCCAATCGGGGAAAAATCTCGCTCCTAGTTTTATACCACCCGTTGATAGTACCCGTGTGTGTACATCAATGATTTTTTCTTCGAGTGCTGCAAGGGCAACCGTTGGTTTAATCACCGAACCTGACGGATATAACCCTTGGATTACTCTATTTAACAAGGGAGTTGCTGGATTTTTTGTCAGCGCTTCGTATTTATCAAACGCGATACCATGTACAAACTCATTATTGTCATACGCAGGCAAACTGACACTGGCAAGTATTTCTCCTGTTTTAACTTGTTCGATAAGTACCGCTCCCGCCGCCTTATTACTTATTTTTAATTCACGCTCTAATGCCTTTTGTGCCACCTCTTGCAAATCACTATCTATAGTGATTTGCACTTTGTTTCCTTCCTTTGGTGCGATTTCTGCAACCGTAGACAACGGAACACCACTAGCATTTACTTCAAGAAGCCGCTCACCATGCTCGCCCCGCAAATTTTTTTCCTCCGCTTTTTCAACACCAGCTTTTCCAAATCTATCTATGCGGGTGTATCCATTATCTTTTTCATTTTGTAATTCCTCCTCAGAAATTTTACCTTCGTACCCCAAAATGTGTGACAGTGAGGTTACCGTGCGGTCGTGTTCATCAATGTAGGCGCGGGTCACGTTATTTGCCACAATCAGTGCCGGCACCTGACTAGCTAATACCGATAATGCAATAGCCTGCTGGCGCGTCACATACTCATACAAAATAACTTCTCGCTCAGTCACTCCTTGCGCATCACGCAATTTTTTTTCAACATCTTCTTCCTTTTGTCCCATTATTTCTGCAATTTTTTTTACAAACAGTGACCGTTCTTCACTTTGAGGAATATCTTTGGGGATCACATGCAATGCAAACGTAGCTATGTTTTTTGTTAACTGCAACCCATTACGATCAACAATCGCTCCTCGAGGTGCTGCAATGCGCACTTTTCGAATACGATTGCTCTCTGAGATGTCCGCGTAATATCCACCCTTAACCATTTGCAAATATGTTAACCGTCCCAACAACGTTGCACCAATTATTCCTATTATCGAAACCGTTATGATATACATGGTTGCCGTTGCCTTCGGTGCAATATATTCATGACCAACATCAAGAACTGAGGTGTCTTTACTAAACATCCCTTCCACCCATTCGTTTTTTTTATTTGTTT
>CAZUUO010000067.1:0-1665 GCA_964622665.1 uncultured Gammaproteobacteria bacterium
TGGATGCTTGCGCGTGAAGCAACGAAGGATGTGAAAGTGGTGTTGGGAGGAGATGGAGGAGATGAAGTATTTTTGGGGTATGATCGTTATTACTATTATCATTTGTTTGATCAGATGAAACCCTATCGTCAGGTACTTAATCGAGCGCCCTTTCGTAATATTTTTGAGTTAGTTCAAAAAAAATATCCATCATTAGCTAAACTTTCTTCACCCAACCAATTATCATTGTTTATGTCGATGATGTCGCAAAAGGAAGAATTGGTTGCTTCGTTGTTGCCCCACGAAGTAAATTCATCTTTTGCAACGCTGAGTTCGTATGCACGATTTTTTACGGGTGATTATGATGATACGGCGCGGTTGTGTGCTGATGTTGATATGCAAACGTGGCTTATTGACGAATCTTTAATGCGCAGTGACAAATTAACTATGGCGCACGGTCTTGAACAACGAGTGCCGTTTCTCGATGATTCAGTAGTCGCGTTGGCGCGACGTTTACCAACCTCATTTTTGTTGGATACTAAGACAGTGGGAAAAAAGATTTTGCGTGATGCATTCCATACAGACTTATTGCCCGAAGTTGCTCGTGCAAAAAAACGTGGATTTTTTTCACCGAGTGCAAAATGGTTACGCTCTGATCTGAAAGAATTTGCGTATACGGTATTGTCGCCTGACTATTGCGAAAGTACGAAACATTTGTTTGAATGGGAGAATGTACGGTCGCTTCTTGATGATCACATTGCTCTGCGACGGTACGGGCTGACACCACTATGGTCATTACTTACGTTTCAGGTGTGGGCTAAACACAATCTATGAAAAAATTATCCATTGTTATTCCAGCATATAATGAAGAAAAGACCATTAAGACCGTTGTCGAAGCAGTTCGTGCGGTTTCTATTCCTTTTGAAAAGGAAATTATTATTGTTAATGATTGTTCAAAAGATAATACTCGTGCTGTTCTTTCAGAAATTACCGGTGATGATGTGGTTGTGTTACATCATGAAGTAAATAAAGGTAAGGGAGCGGCTTTGCGTACGGGATTTGCACGGGCTACGGGAGACATTGTATTAATTCAAGACGCTGATTTGGAATATAATCCGCAAGAGTATCCCGTATTGTTGACACCGATTGTATCGGGAGATGCTGATGTGGTTTTTGGATCTCGATTTGTTGGATCAGGCGCGCATCGTGTGTTGTATTTTTGGCATATGGTTGCGAATAAAGTATTAACCGCATTTTCAAACATGTGCACGAATTTGAATTTAACTGACATGGAAACGTGTTACAAAGTGTTTACGCGTGAGGTTTTACAACCTATCTTGCCACGATTGCGCAGTGATCGATTTGGATTTGAACCTGAAATTACCGCGCGTGTTGCCCAAGCGCGAGTGAGAATTTATGAAGTGGGGATTTCATATCGTGGGCGTACGTATGAAGAAGGGAAGAAGATTGGTGTATGGGATGGGGTGAAGGCGTTATTTGTTATTGTGTGGGCAAACTTTTTTTCTAAATAAGTATGAAGTATCCTATTTCAGTTACCTTGTTAACGAGAAATAGTGGCGCAACTTTGCGTCAATGTTTGGAATCAGTTTCATTTTGTGAGGATATTGTAATTTTTGATGGGAATAGTACCGATGATACGCTTGCTATTGCGGCAGAGTTTGGTGC
>CAZUUO010000068.1:0-1376 GCA_964622665.1 uncultured Gammaproteobacteria bacterium
ATCAACAATGGACGGGTCGGGTGGAACCAGTGGTTATGGAGATTCTGGCTTGGCAGGTGGGGATGGCCCCCACGGTATGGGTGATTTTTGGCAAGGTCTGAAACACGGCAATGCCAATTCCATCTTGCCTTTCCTTGTGGGTCTAGGGGACATGGCTTCTTCCAACAGCCGTTACCTCGGTTCTGCCATTCTGCAAGGAATTGGCGGCGGCGCTAAGGCTTACATGGAACGTCAAAAAGACATGGCCAATCTTTCGAATGTTCAAGCACACACCGGCCTCGTTGGCGAACAAGCGGCTCAAACGGAATCTGTCACCCAAGGCATCCTCACGGACAACCTGCAGAAAGCGACCACCACCATTCCGGGTATCGGCCCTGCAGTCTACGTCTTGGACCCGACTACCAAATCTGTCGTTATCATGCCTCTTTCGCGCTACCAATCCTTGCCTGAGGGCCAAAAGCCTCAGCTGATCAACTCGTCGGCTTATGTAGCAGGCACACCGCCCACGGGTGGCACCACGGACGGCGGAGTCCCTCCGCCCGTGCCAGTGGCCGATTCAGGTCCGACTCCCGGCACGGACGCGGCACCCGTCACGGGCGGTGCTACTATAGCCACCCCAGCCCCGGCCCCAGTCACGCCCCTAGAAGGTGTGGTATTTGGTGACGTAGGAACTGCAGCGGCCATGGCGGATTCCATTGGCGCACATGGCGAAGATACCACTGCTTCTGCTGCGAACGCGCAAAAGGTGTACACTGATATCACCGGACAAGCAGACGTTGCTCGTCGACAAGAACCCTATACGAAAGAACTAGCAACTTCAATCGGGGCTACTGCAACTGGTGTTGGCGCTGCGGGTTCCGGTTTTAGTGCGTTTTCTTCGGCTGACAGCATCTTCAACACTATAGCGCGTTCTCTTGGCCTTGCAGGTCCGGGGGATTCGTATTTTGGCGATGTAGCGACCGCTGGCCAGATCGCGCAGAAAATTCAAACTATGCAAGCGGCCATGACGTCGCAAGGTTTCGGGCAGGACAGTGTTAACGCTCTTAGCCAGTTTGCGAATGCCACTCCGAACCTGACGATGACGCCCCTTGCTTCTGCCACGTTGACTGCCCAAATTCTCGCGGATCAACAACGTCTCATTGACCGTGGTGCGTACGCAAGTCACTATCGTGGAGCTAACCCTACTTCTTCTTTCACTGGGTTCGATCAGGCATTTGCTCAAGAAAACCCGCAAGAAAAATATATCCGGGAACGTACGGAACTGCAATACCTCATGTTGGGTCTAAGCCCCAAAGGAGAACCATTGCCCGGCAAGAATGCTTTCCCCATCATTGCGAGTGGGAAGGCTCCTATCGAGCAAGCACGAGAAGCCTTAA
>CAZUUO010000068.1:1401-1642 GCA_964622665.1 uncultured Gammaproteobacteria bacterium
CAATGGGCTATAGCCCTGATCTAGTCCGTTATTTCTACGGGGGGTCAAACTAATGGCTGAAACCAATCTGTTCGCTGGCACAACTCTAGACCCTACGTTGTCGCAGACCCATAGCCCTACGACAGAACCCACTTCTCCCGAGGTAGGGAAATCTATGGCTCCGCCAGCAGAAAATTTCTTCACGGGAACCACTTTGGACCCTAATTATTCTGCTACGCTGCAACAGCCCAAGAACGAAACA
>CAZUUO010000069.1:0-1534 GCA_964622665.1 uncultured Gammaproteobacteria bacterium
GCTAGCTCCAACAGACGCTGGTTAATTCTCTTCCCGAAGCCGTGCATAAACCCATTACGCATGGCCATCATTTTTGAGAAGGACAAGTGTTTGTCTGTTGCGTACTCAATCCACATACGCTTAGAAGCTCCCACTAACATCTCCGAAAGATACAAGGCCATTTCAACGTCATATGGGGTCCCAATAAAGCGCATCTGGGACTTTTTCCATATGTAACATTTTGTCTCTGTCAATTGCTGAATCCCGTGCCAGCACCAGTGCAAAACTTCTGGCAACACCTTGGTGTTGTTGGCAGCTCCCTCAGTTGCTCCGGTATTTTTGACATCTACCAATTCGCTTTCGTCAATGTCATGTTTAGACAGCAACTTAGCGGCCATCATTGCAGCGGCGGATGCTTCTGATTCGGTCGATGCGGCATCAGAGGCTTTGGCGCTCAGAGCTTTCACTCTAGCAATTGCGTCTTCGCGGTCTGACATTTTGGTCCCCATTGATTCGTTGTGTATGCTCTATTATAACACGAGCAACTATATTGTGTCAATACCTACATAAAGAAAGGCCCCCTGCCATGAGGGGGCCAGTTGTGTCCGGGTGGACAGGGGCAGAAACGCGCTCTAGAGGTAGGACCTAAAACTCCGGGAGGAAAGTCTGGGTGGGGACACAAAACTCATATTTTAGAGCCTACCACTACAACGCGATTGTTGAGATTCTCCCCCCAGCCACAGGGAAACTGGAGGGAGAATCAACACCGTCAAGCGCCGAGCAGATCACTTAACGGCGGCAAAGCCTAATCAGGCTTCGACTTTCTCGTCCTCGGGCTTTTCGACCTTGATCTTGGAGCCATCGGGGTTGTGGGTTTTGGCGGAGTCGCCAATGAAGTCTTTGTCAGCCTCGACAAATTCACCATCGATATTCAGACCATGGCGCTTACGTGCCGCCGAGCGCAGCATGTTGCCGATGGTCATGCGAAGGCGACCGGGGGCACCCGGTTTGTCAACATCACCCTTGTATTTGGCAACGTCGAGCTTGTTTTCTTCGGCCAGCGCGAACAGTTTGTCAAGATTAAACGAAGTTTTCTTTAGCGTGACAGTCTCGGTCGACTTGGTGCCATCCTCAGCCGTTTTCTCGACTTGCTTGGTCACAGGCTCGACGCAAGCTTTTTCGACAGTGGCTGAAAGCCAGTCTTTGTTTTTTTTCACGCCACGGTATTTGGGGTCGATAATGGACATTTTGGTCCCTTCCTAAAAGTGTTGATGCAGCGCCCAGATATGATTCGCTGTCAGTAATCCATCTTAACATAAGAGATGCATGGTGTCAACTGTTGAATTTCCCGATATGGTAAAAAACTGAAGTGATATACATAAAAGGACGTCCATTCTCTTTACGAGGGCTTACATCTCGATTTTTTGACTGGCACACACCCGACACATTGCGAAACAGCCTAGCAAACTGGAGTTTAGTCGGAACAGGGGAATCAGGGCGCATTGCCACAAAGTCCTGATAAAGGGCCTTAAGAGACACTTCGTCAGGCCATGGC
>CAZUUO010000070.1:0-1525 GCA_964622665.1 uncultured Gammaproteobacteria bacterium
GATAACGCAATTGCCTCGCGCCACGAAGAAAGTTCCCCAGAATCAGTTAATAATACGGGACGTTGATCCATGCGTTTCACTAACGCAACTTCTTTTGCAATATCATCATAGGAACGCACACGACAATTCTCCCCAAAATGAAAAAATGGTTCATTTTCAACTTGCCACATTTCAATATTTTCATACGATGAAAATTCAGCAACAGCAGCACCAACATACGCACGCAGTCGCTCTTCAAAATCATGCGATGACAGTGTTGTCGACCATGTAGGCTCGTAACACTCAGGATAACGAGGAACTTTATATCCAATAGTAAGAATAACTGGTGTATGAGTTTCTGCTAGTTGATCCATCAACAATCGATACTCACCAAAATCATACGAACCCTCAGTCTTCTCAATGTCATTCCAATACAAGGGTAATCGCACAACAGTCGGTCGCAATTCACGAACAATCTTTTGTAAAAGTTCCTGCGTATCAATTCCTAAATATCGTGCATACGTTACCGAAAACGTAACACCAAATTGTGTATCAGGTGTTTGTGGTGGTTTGCCTACAAATAAAAAAGTGGCAACAAAAATACCAATAAAAAATAGCACCCCAAAAATCCGCATCAACACACGTTTCATACCATTACAGTATAGCAAAAAAAATAACACTCACGAAGAGTGTTATTCGGGACACTTGTGTATTACCTCACCACTTAGAGAACTGCATCCTTTGCAGCCTTTGCAATGCGGAATTTCAATTTTGTGCGAGCTGGAATTTGAATTGTTTCACCAGTTGCTGGGTTGCGTCCACTGCGAGCCTTGCTGTGAACTTTTACCAATTTACCCAAACCTGGAACTACAAATTCACCACTTGATTTTACTTCCTTGTATGCCATGGCGACCATGGTTTCAAGTAATTGAACTACTTGCTTCTTTGGAAGATCACACTTGTCTGCCAAAGTTGTAAGCAATTGTGATTTTGTCATCTTTGCCATACTCACAAAATAATTAATGAATATCACAGTTATCCACTGCGTGGCTTTACTATAGCATATGCGCACACACCCCTACAATACATAAATATAAAAAAATCAGGGGTTTTCCCTGATTATCATCATTGCTAGTGTTGCAAAATCAAACGTTGCAATGCTTCGCACAAGGCAGAAGAATGCACGATAACAATATGTGAAACACTAATATTTCGTGTAAAATTAGCATTCCAACCCAATAAAAGAGCAGAACGAGTAAAACGAGAATACTGCACATAGGTGACTGAATCCTTCACCACTTTTTCATCAGCTGCCAAACACAGATAACAGAGTTTTGTATCCGTAATAAATACAGAAATAAGCTCGTTATCCACAGTCATCATTGACCTCCTTGGTGTATTACACCACAAAGGGTAAGGGCGGTAACTCTGACCGCTGACCTGATAATACATCTTCTATACGAAAAATTCCATGGGTTGGACTCTCCACAAATCCATTCCACGCCATACGTGCCAAAATACCCCCCGCAATCCAATCCATCAACCA
>CAZUUO010000071.1:0-1504 GCA_964622665.1 uncultured Gammaproteobacteria bacterium
GGTCGCTCATGTCCATATCCCATATTCACCGCAACAACATGTGCTAATGCACGTTTTGCACCATGTCGATGGAGATGTGTTGAAATTTCATCGTGAAACATATCCCTCCTTTATAAAATTATTTCCACTCACTCGTGTCACGTGGACCAAAAATACGCAACGTCCAATCAAACATAACCCCCAATCGATCACGCATAGTCGGTAATCGCAATATAAAAACCGTGCGACGCATCCACCATGCAAATTTTCCGCTAAATCGAATCTTGCCAATTTCAGCGATACCATTCCAATCGCCCAGTGGTACCAAATTTCCTTTAGGTGTAAATGTTACCGAACACGTTGGTTGTTTTTTAATCAATCGAATAATATTATGCGCCACTTGTTCACCTAGTTGTTCTGCGGCTTGTGCTGTTTGAGGAATTTGAGTAAACGCACCTCCATGAGCACTATCCCCCACTCCCCATACATTTAAAAATCCTTCAACCCGTCCATCACTTTTCATGCGCAACCATCCTTGTTCATCAAGCATATTGTCAGGAAGTAACGAACGAAGTGGTGATGCAAATCCAGCAGTCCAAACCGTTAATGATGATTGAATGTTGGTTTTATCCGTAAGCACGACACTATGCGAGGTAACTTCAGCAACTTTTGCATTACACATCACACTAATTCCTTTCTTAACCAAAATTTTCTCCGTAGTTTTACTACTAGTGATATGTAGTTGCGGAACTAAACATGGCCCACCATGCAACAACGTAATAACCGGTAACGTTCTGTTAATTTTATAAATACAACACAAATCATCAATCCAATCTGATAATTGAGCTGCCAATTCTGAACCGGTCAACCCGCCACCAACAATCACAAATTGCAATTCAGTAGCGCGTTCTTGATCAGTACTCACTCGCGTCGCCTTTTCAAACTGTTCCACAATCTTATTACGTACCATTACCCCATCTTCAATAAATCTAAATTGGTACGCATATTCAGAAACACCGATAACACCTCTGTCACTTCCCACACTCCCTAATGCCAAAACCAATTGATCATAGGGAAAACTTCCCTCACTGGTATGCACCATCTTTTTTTCAGTATCAATGAAAGTCACTTCAGCACGAATAAAAGTATCATCACGATGACGAATAATTTCACGCAATGGTACCGTCACATGTTCTCGTGTTACACTTCCCGTTGCAACCTCGTGCAACATAGGAGTGAACCAAAAAAAATTATGTTTATTAATAAGAGTAATTGAAAAAGTACCTTGCAGGCGAGATCGCAAATTTTTATAAACTGAAATTCCAGCAAATCCCCCACCAACAATAACTATTCTCATAGATACTTCTAGTATACCATATTTTAAAAAATGGTACTGTTTACAATACGTCCCTTGTAAAGTACGAGGTCCTCTGTTAATCTCAGCGCAGGTCTTTACAAAGGAGAAACCAATGAAAACATACGATGACGTAATATTTTTTTCATCATCTGATAAGGCAAAGGATAA